>CAINVV010000059.1 GCA_903854235.1 uncultured Bacteroidia bacterium
TATGTTGGCCTGGGTTACATCACCGGAACCACTCCAATCGTAGATGTTCTGGCCGGAGGCGCCCCCATGGTCTGGAAGTTCTTCCAGCCCGGAATTACTTACGGTGACGGTTACTCCACCTTCAACGACCCACTCTTTCGCTCTGCAGAAGTATACCTGATGGCCGCAGAGGCAATCGTTAAGGGTGCAACAGGTGCCGTTCTTGGAACCGCCGACGTATATTACAACAAAATCCTTGACCGCGCTCTGGGAAGTGCCAATGCCGGCAAATCACCGATGCGTGCCACCAATCCGGAATTGGTCAATGACCCTGTCACCAACGTGGTTTCTTACAGGGCTACTGCCGGAACCATCAACATTGACATGATTCTGGATGAACGCGCCAGGGAACTTCTCGGCGAAGGAAATCAAAGATGGTTTGATCTGAAACGGACAGGCACCCTGATCGCACGTGCCTCTAAATACAATCCATGGACCTCCTACGGATTGACCGGTATCCCGCTCATCTCCGCCAAACATCTTGTTAGGCCGATACCGCAGGGAATGCTGGACAATTCCAATCCAAGGATTCAGCAAAACGACGGCTACTAGACTTTCATCTCTTTTACGGAAGAGTTAACTATTCTAAAGGGAAGAAGGAATCGGTCCTTCTTCCCTTTTTTCTTTCAATATTGGAAAAGCCGGCAAGATGAAGAAAATAAAAAGCAGCCCTGGAATTTGTTGGTATGGAGTTATTTTACTTCTCTTTTTGCTGGATGGTTCCTGTTTGGCCTCTGCAAAATCAAAAAATACGGCAAAAGAGAGAGAGCGGGCCAAATTCCCTGATGAATTGGTAAATTTCACCTCCTATCAAAATAATCCGGTTTTTACTGGCTCTGAAACCAATACCTGGGATCAGAAGATCAGGGAAAGAGGATATATTCTGAAAGAAGACGGAATGTATTACTTGTGGTACACCGGTTATAACAAACAGACCGGAAAGGCAACTGATAGTCATCTTGGGTATGCCAATTCCAAAGATGGAATTTCCTGGTCCAGATATTTGAATAATCCGATCTTCGATTCCGGTTGGGTGGAAGACATGTGCGTTGTTAAGTCCAAAGACACTTACTACATGTTTGCCGAAGGCAGGTACGACATCGCCCATATGCTCACCTCGACTGATCGCATTCACTGGAAAGAAATTGGTCCTTTGGACATACGATATAGCAATGGTCAGCCACTGTCAAAAGGACCTTATGGAACCCCTTCTGTTTGGCATGAAAAAGATAAGTGGTACCTCTTCTATGAACGGGATGACCTCGGAATCTGGCTGGCTACCTCCCCTGACTTAAAAGTATGGACCAATTTGCAGGATGAGCCGGTCATTAAAATGGGTCCTGAAGAGTATGATAAATTTGCTGTTGCAGTGGATCAGATCATCAAATACAAGGGCAGTTACTATGCTTATTATCATGCCTCCGCATTTAAAGACTGGCACGAATGGAGCTCTTGTGTGGCAAAGTCCAAGGACCTTATCAATTGGGTAAAATATGGAAATAACCCTATCATGAAGGAAAATAAATCCAGTCCGGTAATGGTGTTTGATGGAAAGGTCTATCGACTGTATACCATGCATTCCAAAATTAATCTGCACTTCCCGGTAAAATTCAATCGTAGTAAATAAATCAAAACCTATTCACACAACAGTAAACTAATGAAAAGAATAACGCTCTCTGCTTTTTTACTGCTTCTCATTTTTAATGTCGCAGTAGCCCAAACGATCAAGTATGTTTCGAAATTCGCCAATGAAAATCATCCGGAAATAGGCTACTGGTTTATTTCCCCGAGCCTGTTGCCCAACGATAATTACCTCGTGCACCTCGACACGATCGCACAAAAATGCCCCTATACCCTGCTGTTCCTTACTGCCAGGGACGGAGCCAATTTTTACGATTTCTCCCTGATGCATCCCGTTTTTCAGAAAATTGTATCCCAGGCACATAAAAAAGGTTTGAAAGTCGGATTACAGCTTTGGGGGAATTACAAAGATACAGTCAGGGAAGGTTCCCAGCAGATGATCGTGGAAAATGAGATAACCCTGGATCAGGCAGGAAATGCGACCTTAACTGCTAATGCAAAATACATCCGGTTTGCGGATCGCCTGCTGCATTCGGACCTCTTCAAGGTATATGCATTTAAAAAAACGGCGGAAGGATTCTACGATCCGGCCACCCTGAAAGATATTACCGGACTGTGCGAAACCTCCACACCGGACAAAGCCACCGTTGTCGTGAAAATTAAAGGTGGTAACACGATAAAAGGATTTACCGCTTGTGTCATGACCCGTCAGACCTGCAGCCAGAGCAGCATGTGGGGTGAGGTGGAGATCAACGGCTTCACGGAAGCCATGAAAGCCTATTCCGACATTCCGTTCGACGGATTTGCCCTCGATGAATATGGCAACAAATATGTGGCCAGGAACGTCGATCTCAAGGCAGGCGATCCTTTCCGCGGAAGATGGTATTCGACAGCCATGGCTGCAGCCTATCTGAAAACCACAGGTCACTCTTTGGAGAAAACCCTGTTTGATGGCCGATATGCTCCTTCCGGGAAGCCTGAAATCCGTATCAGGGCCATCAACGAGTACATGGAATTCATGCGAAAGGGCGCCCCAAGGGTCGAGACCGCAGTCAATCGGAATTCAAAAGAAATCTTCGGAAAAAATATCTTCAACGGTATCCACAACACCTACCACAACAGCCTCATCAACGACGAGATCTGGGCCAATGGAATCGGCTGGTGGAATGCCCCGCGTGAATATGGCCAAACGGATGAAAGAACGCCCACTCCCACCCAGATGGGGATTGCCATGGCCCATACCAAAAATGCAATGTACAACCAGTTTTACGATGCAAATCTGGAACCGGTTCTGATTAAATCTTTCAGCGATCTGCGCTGGGGAATCCGCACCCACTACCACGCGCTGAACGACAAGCGTCCCAACCGTTTTGACCTCGAATTTCCGGATGCCATCGCAGGTATCAACAAGATAGAGAATTGTGCACGATTGCTGAATAAAGTAAATCCGGCTTTGCCGAAGATAAACCTGCTGGTCATTTTCGGGATAGAAGCCCTCAGCAACTGGTATCCCAACCAGGCCGCCAGGGGCACCTACGACATCAACGA
>CAINVV010000060.1 GCA_903854235.1 uncultured Bacteroidia bacterium
ATCACGCCAAGAACCGGCTTAAAACAGTCCTGGCGGATTCCGTTTTTAGCGAAATGTATGCAGATCCCAACTACCGGTCACAAGTTGCACTCAAATTGTCGCGGCTGGAAAGGAAATGGATGCGTACTGATTCGACCTCAAGAGCTAACATTGACAGCCTGAATTCCTTAAAAATCAAAACATCAGATAATTCTATCAGTCTTTCCAACTTGCTTAACATGATGGACACCAGGTTGGACCGTGCCAGACATCAGCTTTTCGGACAAGAGGTGAATCCCTTGTGGAATAGCGAGGAGGCTGTTCGTCAGGCCAATCTTAATGCGCCCAAAGCAATAACGATTTTGGGGAGTGAGCAGAATGCAATAGGATACTATTTTGCCCAAACATCCGGGGAAAGGAGCTATGTGCTGATCGTTGGATTGCTGCTGTTTGTTTGGCTATTTCTAAGGAGGAAGTTGTTGAAAGTCATCAAGGAGCAACAAGAGTCATTTGGATTCCTTAATTTGAAGTACCTGAATGTTTATCCGGTTTTGTCGCTCCTGGTCGTTTTGCTTTGCCTGATGCCCTTTTTTAGTGCCTATGCGCCCACTTCCTACATCGCCATAGAATATTTCTTGTTACTTATTGCTTCCAGTGTCATCTTCTTCCGAAATTGGGAGCGGAAAATCTGGATGGAATGGCTGGTCCTCGTTGTCCTCTTTGTGGCCAATACTTTCACCTATCTGTTGATTGAACCGCTTTTTCTTGCCAGATGGTGGATGATGGCGCTACACTTTCTGATCCTTTACTCTTCTTTCCGTTTTTACAAAAGTATCGGACACAAGATGCCTTATCACAAGTGGATTCAAAAGAGTACTATTTTTGGGATGATTCTCACAGGAGCCGGGATACTCTTCAATTTTTTCGGACGATTTTCACTTTCTGGAATCTTTGGCATTGCCGGGATCTTTGCGGTAACTCAGGCCGTTATTTTACCTGTTTTTGTAGATGCCATTATCGAAATTGTCTTGTTGCAGATAGCAGGAAACAGATGGAAGAAAGGAGTCGAGAGCCCTTTTAACTGTTCTGTGGTTACCAAGAAGATGAAAGGGCCTCTCTTGATTGTGGCGTTGATCCTCTGGTTCATCATGGTGGCATCCAATTTGAATTTATACCACAACCTGAGTACCCATTTGGGTGATTTGCTCACCAACAAGCGAACGATCGGCAGCATCTCTTACCGGTTGATCAATGTTCTGTGGTTCTTTGCGATCATTTGGTTGGCGCATATTCTGCAAAGACTGGTTGGGTTTTTATTTGGGGAGACAGGTACCGGGACGGATGACCTCTCGGCTGTCTCGAAGGAGAAACATTCCAGAATGCTGATCACGCGTCTGTTGCTTCTAATCGGTGGATACTTGCTGGCTGTGGCAGCTTCCGGATTGCCCATCGACAAATTGACTTTCGTATTGGGAGCCCTTGGCGTTGGCATCGGTATGGGGCTTCAAAATGTGGTGAACAACTTCGTTTCCGGCATCATACTTATTTTTGATGGGTCGCTGCAGATAGGAGACCAGATTGAGGTGAATGGGCAGGCAGGAAAGGTGAAGGAGATCGGCTTGCGTGCCAGTACCCTAAATACCGTCGACGGAGCCGAGGTCATCATTCCCAATGGAAACATACTTTCCCAAAATATTGTCAACTGGACCTACAGCAACGATGAGAAAAGAGTCGTTCTGAGGTTCTCCCTTTCGGGGAAGGTCCTCGATGCAAACCGAATGAATAAGGTAATCAACGATACCATCGCGACACTGCCGGACTTAATTGTTTCCAGAACCCCTGTGATCCTTTATTCAAAGATCTCGGGAGAAACCTGTTGGCTTCACGTCCACTTTTGGACGACCATCCAAAATGCAGACCGTGTTAAAAGTGAAGCGCTGGTGCTTCTTAATTCAGCTTTTGCGGCCGAGCACATTGAATTCAGATAGGGAGGATGCTTCTTGACTTGATGGGAGATAAGATCAAGGTATTCAGTGGTCTGGTGAATAGAGGAAGGCTTGTTGAGAATAGAATATTCGGTTCATTTCTAAATATAGAAATTCGAAGCAGGTTATAACAGAATGGTTGGACCTTAAATTATATACTTGGTTGGCTGGATGCTGATCACGCAAAAAGCAGATTATGTTGATAGATTTAACCGTTTTGGTCACCAGAGTGCAGTTGGAAAAGATTGTCGAGAATCGAAGAATCCCCTCGTTCGGACATCTTGGGACCCATTTTGATGTGATGGACAAACTTTTCCCTCTGGAATTCATCAATCGGCAGTCGGTGGTTTTCGACGTTCGCAATCTTTTTGACAGAGAGATTGATTTGTCAGACATCGACCTGACACTGGTTGAGGCTGGGATGTTCGTTTTGTTTTGTACAGAATACATCGATCTCTTTGAGTATGGATCCAAAGAATACTCAGGCAATCATCCACAATTATCCAACGATTTGATTGAGGCGTTGCTGGGAAGAGGCGTTTCCATGATAGGCGTTGATTTTGCCGGTGTCAGGCGCGGAATGGAACACACGCGTACCGATCAGTACTGTGCGGATCACGGGGCTTTTATCGTTGAAAATCTTTGCAATCTGTCACGCTTGTTAGGAAACCAAAAATCAAGACGTTGCATGATTCATACCTATCCTGTCAACTTTGCCGGATGGTCGGGTTTGCCCTGTAGGGTGGTTGCTGAAACTGAGGATTGATTTATTGAAAGTTGCTGAATGTTTTACAGGGAAATAATTGACTATAAGATATTATTCCTCTGGCGGAAGTTGATCCTTCAGTTATTTGCGAATTTGGCGCGATTGGATTTGCGAACAAATACATTGACTTGGAAAAAGATTATATTAGAATCAAATTTATAGGTTCTTCCTAGAGGAGGACTCACAAAGCGTTACTGCCAAAATGATGAATCGTCTGCTCTATTTCGTGATTTTTATTGTTTGTGCGGCATCTGGCAGTGCAGGAACGGTTGCGTCACGGCTAACGGAAAAGCAACTGTTCCAAATTCAACAATCTACGGTAGAAGCGCGCTCAAAATTTCTCTTATCTGCGGGATGGAGGGAAGAACAACTGATACATAATCCAATCTTTGAGTATTTTGGAGGGTTCTTTGATTTTAAGGTAGAAAGATGGGAGAAAAGTAAATCGATGGATTGGGAGGGCACCCTATTTATCTATTCCAAAGAAGGAACACCTACTCTGGTGGTTTACCAAACTGTGAAGGATTGGTTTGTGAAACTTCAGTCCGCCAATCCGGAATCGATCCAGGGCAATGATTTTACCTGTCACCGATTTGCGAGGCAAAATGGCATGTTCCTTGAATTCCGGGAATACCAGCAAGATGCGACCAAAAGGAGGTACTCCATTCTTATTTATGATGGCTTGTCTCTCAGGAATTTGATTCTTTCGGAGCAGGAAAGGACAAACCAATTCCATCATAACCTCCGGCAAGGAAATGATTTTCTGGTTTTGAAAAGGTACCAGGAGGCGATTGCCTATTTTGAATTGGCCAAAAAGGACATTCAGCCCTGGGATGAAGATGCCTTGAACGAAATTGGGATAGGGATTCAGCAATGCAATAGGGGAATAACGAAAGATAGTACCGTTCATTTTATCCGGGAAGGTGATTCGTTTTTTCAAATCGGTAAATTCAGTGAATCGATGCTTTTTTATGAAAGGGCACTCTCCAATGATCCGGGGAACAAGGAAATTTCCAAAAAAATAAACAGCTTAAGCCTGTACCTGAATGCAACTGAAATCAGGAAGAGTGAGCAATCCTATGCCAAGACAAATCCTGATGCATTCAGGGATTTTGAAGCCAAAACCTATCAGACTTTGAACAATTTGATGCGAGATGCCAAGGGTGAAGGGCGACTGGATTTTGCCAATGTCATTCAATTTGATTCGGAAGGAAAAAATCTATCGCACTTGAAAATGACAACTTCAAGCGTTTTGGGATTTTCTTACCGACTTGAAAATTTGCCATTTGCCGAATTATCTCCGGCGAAGATTCTAAACACCTACCTACCCGCTAGGGAAGAGGCCCATTTTGATCTTCGCTGGAAAGTTGAAAAGATCAGGGCAGAGGTGAAACTCGGGGAACGGGACATTGAGAACAACCAGTATTCTACCTATAAATACAATGAAAAAATAAATCGATTTCTTGATCGTCAAGAATATAAAAACGGAATTTATAAATTTGAAGCAGTCGAAAAGAAGCTCAATGGCATTACTTATGAAGATTTGAATCTGGTAGCACTGAGGTCCAACAGTGGACCTTCGAATGTTATTTCTTCTCTTTTCATGCCAGGATGGGGTACTCTGGCTGTCACCGATGGGCAGAAGGGGAATGGCAGGATGAAATCGTTTCTGATATCGGCCGCGATTTCAATCGGATGTAAAATATATTCCGGACACCAATACCTGAATTATCAACATGAAGTTCCACATCCCGAATCCTATTACCGAAAAGCCGATTTTTTCAACAAGCTTTCATTCATTGCCCTGGGATGCTCGGCTGGAATATATTTGAACGATATTCAGTATGTTATTCGCAGGGGATTGCAAAACGACCGCCGGATGCGATCCCTGAAAAGCAGGCTCAAAAGCGGTCCTGTCCCATTGGTTCAATCACAGTTAAAACCTTGACAGTTTGAAGAAAGGTGTCTACATAGTATGGTTGTTTTTTGCCTGGCTTGCAGTCGCCTGCAATCCTACGGGTATTGGATGGAATTTGCCCAGGTTTGCGCTATTGCAAACTGCGGCACCCTCCGGCATCTTGGATGTTTCGGCCATTAGCGGAGGAAACATTCAGGATGATGGAGGATCACCCGTACGCGAACGGGGTGTCTGTTACAGCAAAAATATCCATCCAGTTATTGCAGACAGCCTTGTATCCTGTGGCTTAGGTTCTGGGGAATTCTCTGCCAACCTGATTGGATTGACGGCATCAACTACCTATTTTATCCGGGCATATGCTACCACAACGGCCGGAACCGCGTATGGCAACGAAACCAGCATCACGACCCTTAACTTCGCTACTCTGACCACGAAGGCAGTCACTTCTGTCACACTTACAACTGCCATTTGCGGGGGTACGATTTCAGATGGGGGTGGTACGAATGTATCGGAGCGCGGAATTTGTTACAGTGATTCAAAAAATCCTACTACTTCCAATGTAAAAATTGTGGCTGGTTCAGGGTTGGGCGATTTTGAGGTCACCCTTAGCGGACTTAATCCAAATTCTACTTATTATGTCAGGGCGTATGCCATCAATCTCATCGGGACTGTTTATGGAAACGAAGTGACCTTCACTACTGCCAGTTTGCCAACCCTGTCAACAACAGCGGCCAGTCTCATTACCCAAATATCTGCCAGATGCGGAGGAGATATAACCAATGGAGGAAGTTCGGCTGTCCAGTTACGGGGAATCTGTTTTGACACAAACAGTAATCCGACCACTGCAAATACAGTGGTTACGGGAGGAAGCGGAAGTGGGAGTTTTACCTCGTCCCTATCCGGACTCATTCCGGGGACTACCTATTATGTGAAGGCATTTGCAACCAATGGTGCAGGCACAGCCTATGGGAATGAAATTAGTTTTACGACCAATCCGGTTGTCTTACCGACGCTTACCACCAATACGGTTACTTCCGTGACAAAAATTTCTGCTGTCTCCGGAGGAAATGTAACCAACAACGGGGGAGCAGTTTTAATCTCGAAGGGTATCTGTTACAGCACAACTCCAAATCCAACGATTAACCAAAATATGGTTGAGAAAGGTACGGCAACGGGTAGTTTCAGTGCTGACCTGACCGGCTTGACACCGGGAACTATTTACTTTGTGAGGGCTTTTGCAACGAACAGTGCCGGAACCTCCTATGGCAACGAGTTAAGCTTTACTACCAGTCCGGTTGTGTTGGCAACACTACTAACCACCGTCGCAAGTGCTGTTCTGACTACCTCTGCCACTTCTGGAGGTATCATTACCAACGACGGGGGAGGAGCGATTTTATCCAAAGGCGTTTGTTACGGCACTTCCCATAATCCGACACTGTCCCAGAATGTCGTTGAAAATGGCACCGGAACTGGCAGTTTCAATGCCGACCTGACAGGACTGAATTCAGCGACGACCTATTACCTCAGGGCTTTTGCAACCAATAGCGCAGGAACTGCCTATGGCAATGAGATAAACTTTACCACGTTGCCAATTTTGAAGATAGGGCAAACCTATCAGGGAGGCCTGATCTTTTATCTGGATGCAACCAATTTCCATGGTTTGATTGCAGCCTCCGGAGATCAATCGACGAGTGCTGCCTGGGGATGCGCAGGAATCTTAATTGCAGGAAGTGAAAACCTGGCCGTAGGGACAGGTATGTCCAACACAACGGCGATTTTGACGGAATGTTCTACTACGGGTATCGCAGCTAAAATTTGCGGGGATCTGGTTCAGGGAGGTTACAGTGATTGGTTTCTTCCATCTTTGGATGAGTTGAATCTGATGTACAACAATCTTAAACTTCAGGGATTGGGAAATTTTGCTGCCGCTAATTATTGGAGTTCTACTGAATTTTCCGGAACAAACAGCTACTTCAATTCCTTTTCCAATGGGGTGAATGGCTCAACGCTGAAGAGTAATTCAAACAGAGTCAGGGCGATCCGAACTTTTTAATTGGATAGCAAAGGTATCACTCCTATGATTCCCCCTTGGGTCTAAGTGGCAAAAAATAGCCAGCATCTGTATTCGCTTCAAGCGAAAGCGAACTTTCTTTAGGCTTTTACACAAATCAGGCCACTGCCGCCGATATCACCGGAGTAGGTAAAATCAAATGTAAATGAGGGTATTTGATGAAATGAAATCTCGGTTTCGCAGCAATAATTTTGCCTTTGGTTGAAAAAATTTTGGATCTAACCTATCCAGAAATAGATTTGATTACAATTTTAGTTGAAAGATACAAGTTGAGGGAACTGATTGAAAAATACCTTCTGCTATTTTATAGAGAGTTTTGTAGCGGTACTCCCTGAAGAAAAATCAATTTATTTTGAATATAACCCCTCAAATTAACGTATATTTTCAACAAAGACGTGTTTTTATGGATTTTTATAGATAAATATGTGACTATTGTCATGATTTTAACTTTTTGTATCAAAAATTATGGTTACTCTTGCAATTGTAATTAAACCATTTTTTGATCTGAATCTATCCTAATTTTAGTCTCTAAAGATGAAGAAATTTTTATCCGTCTCCATTTTACTGTTGTTAGCAACCATTTCCATGGCCCAGAACTGGGAAAAGAACTTTGAAATTGCCAAAGAAAGGTCAGCCAAGGAAGGGAAGAATATTGTGCTTTGTTTTTCCGGCTCAGATTGGTGTATTCCCTGCATCAAACTGGAAAAAACCATTTGGGAATCCATGGAGTTTGCGAATTATTCACAAGCGCATTTTGTTCTGCTTCGGGCTGATTTTCCCAAGAAGAAGGCAAATGCGCTGCCCAAAGAGCAGCAAGATCAAAACGACAAGTTGGCGGAGAGTTACAACAAACAGGGGATGTTTCCGCTGGTGGTTTTGCTGAACAAGAGCGGTAAAGTGCTTGGTACCACCAGTTATAAGAACATTAGTCCAACGGAATACATCGCCTTGCTCCATTCCTTTGAAAAGAATTAGTTGGTTAGAGGCTTTAAGGGGCACTTCTCCCGGTAGGCATTTTCAATTTTGAATGGGATAGGAATACCCATTTCCCTGGAAAGGCTAACCTGAAATGGTTATGGGATAGACTAAAAAAGAATTTCGGCCATGCAGACGGCTTTTGCCTGCTATTTTGGATGAAAAGACCCTAAGTTGTTGACCAGAGAGAAGGGTTATTTTAATTGGATGGCCCTCGCGAATTTTAAAATGTAATGAATATGAGAAAGAAAATTTTGGTGCTTTTTTTTGCAGTGGTATTGTTTGGCTCCTGCGTATCGGTTAAGGAGTACAAAAAAATTTACCTGAACGATGCCGACATGAAATTGTCAGCCAATCAGAATGAGCGATTCGAAAATAACTTTCAGGTTTACAGGGAGGCTGCTTCCGGTGCCAACAGCGGAAAAACCGGTGGTGGTTGTGGCTGTAATTAATGATCATAATGAAAAGAACGATACTATTTGTTTTCCTTCTGTGTGCGGCCTTTACGTTGGTTAAGGCGCAGGAAGCGGACTCTTCCAAAGTTTATAAAAAGAAGGTATTGGAGAGCACCGAAGTAGATCTTTTGTATAGTCTCTACAATCAGGCCGGGGTGCATTCTCCTG
>CAINVV010000061.1 GCA_903854235.1 uncultured Bacteroidia bacterium
CGGGAAGCCTGCCTCTGTAATTGTCGTTCACGTACTTTTTTGACAGGACTTGGGAGGGCAACATCATAAAATACACCTATTTTTTCAATTTATAACATTTTAAAAACATAAATGCGGACATGCATACACGGCAGATTCAATAAGCCGAGTAATGTCCGCCTTTTTTTCAGCATTGTTTATCTGCTTGAAATTCTAAGGACGTGCCCCCGTTTATAAGACCACTTCTTCTTGGCAAAATCCTTCAACCAAAGTAGGAGATTTTCTCTTTGATCCTTTTGCGGGCAGCTCAATTACAGGCGTTGCCGCCATAATGATTAATAGAAAATACATGGGATTTGAAGATGATGATAAGTACATTGCGTTATCAAAAAAACGATTAATTTTTTAATGAACAAGAAGGAGTTCTAAATGATAGAAGGTGGTACCGGCGGAGCAACAACAGGGACGGGATTAGAGTTTGAACGCACTGTTGATTTTCAGGACTTACTCCGTCAGATTCCTGGCTACACGATCAAACCGGTTCATGGTCGTGCGGGAGAGGGTGTTTTCTTTCATGGCAAACTGATAGCACGTTGCTTTCGCAAGAATAGTTTTTATGGGTACTTAGAAGAGAATAAAGTCCAATGGAAGAGCATTATCTCCAAAAAGCTGTTACCCGATGACGCATTGCTTGTAATCGTCAGAGAAACACTTTTTATTATCGAAGTAAAATATCAGCAAGTGGCCGGATCAGTTGATGAGAAATTGCAGACCTGTGATTTCAAGCGGAAGCAATACCTCAAACTAGTTTCGAACCTCGGGTTAAAAGTTGAGTACGTTTACGTTCTTAATGATTGGTTTAAAAACCCATCATACAAAGATGTACTTGACTACATCCACAGCGTCAACTGCCACTACCAGTTTAATACATTGCCTTTGGCTTGGCTTGGAATGCCTACAGAATTACCATAGCAAACTCTCAGAAAATAATTCTTTAAAACTTTGAAAAAAGCATGAAACAAATCGGGTTGCTTGAGCCAGATCAGTTATCGACTACCTCAGATATATATATTAGACAAAATGGCGAAATGGTAAATTCACAAACACAATGGCAAGTACTTTGTGACAACCCAATTAAGCCATTTGTAAAATGGGTTGGCGGTAAGCGACAGCTTATTGAGCTTTTGCGATTTAACGCTCCAAAAACTTACAAATCATATATTGAACCCTTCATCGGTGGCGGCGCCTTACTATTCTCGATGCTCCCAAAAAACGGAATTATCTCTGATATAAACTCAGAGTTAATTAACACATATAATGTCGTCCGAAATGATGTTGAAGCTCTTATTGAAAGCTTGAAACAACACATAAACGAAGCGGAATACTTCTATATAGTTCGTGCTCAAAAGCCCGTTGAAATGACTTCTGTTCAGCGAGCCAGCCGATTTATTTACATGAATAAAACATGCTTCAACGGACTCTATAGAGAAAACAGCAAGGGACAATTTAACACCCCATTTGGACGCTATAAAAATCCAAACATAGCCAATACTGATAATCTAAGAGCTGTTTCTGCGTATCTGAACCAATCAAACATCACTATTGACCATCAAGATTACAAGACTACGGCAATGAAAGCAATTAAGGGTGATTTAGTTTACTTCGACCCACCATATCACCCTATATCCGCCACAGCAAACTTCACAAAATATGTAAAAGGAGATTTCAACGCTCAAAATCAATCAGAGCTTTCAGATGTTTTTCGCGCCTTAGCAAATCGTGGTTGCAAGGTAATGCTTAGTAATAGTAATACTGATTTCATAAAAGACCTCTATAAAGATTTTCATATAATCGAGGTGGAAGCTAATCGTTTTATTAACTGCCGAGGGGCGAATCGAGGGAAACAGCCTATTGAAGTATTAATAAAGAATTTCTGAGGTTTTTTTATGGGAGTAGAGCGGAAAATAATGGAATGGGATTTATCAGAAAATACCCGTAAAAAACAACGCACTTCAGTTTTGATGAAGTGGGCTTAAGATGACTGCGGAACAGCCGGGGCCTATCAGCGTTATCGATATAATTTTAAAAGATTTCGAACTGAGGGTATGGTATATTTACACCGCCCTGCATTTAAAAACAAAGGATGTGATTTTGTAGTTCACTGCTAACCTGCTATACAACGGGATGATGGCAAGAAGTTTAAAAATCCAAGGCATCAGGATTTGACCAGAAAATTACAATTTATCTTGGAACAAATAACTGATAGCAATGCTACGAAGGCTGAGACAAGATAATCATTGCTATTTCTCAAGACTATCAATATATTTCCAAAAGAATTGAGATTGCTATACAGGCATCAAAAAAATTACAGTCATGCTCCAGTAAAAAAAAGCAAGAAAATCTCATCCCTCTAACGGCCTGAGGTGATTCGATTTTGGATTAAACTAATGCCCACTTTCTCGCTGATACAAGCCAGTTAGCCGACACCATGAAAAATGACCCAGCGAATAAAAGCGCTTGATAATTCGGACAGCAAAACGAAGATTAAAAGATTTAAAATAAATATAAATTTGCTTGACTTAAATTTTTAATATAAAAAGCGTAATGACAGACAAAATTGGAAAACCGTTTTTGAAGTGGGCTGGTGGTAAAACCCAGCTCATAAATGACATTGAAAAGGCTTTGCCAAAAGACATTTCGAGAGACAAATTCACATACATTGAACCGTTTGTTGGAAGCGGTGCAGTTTTGTTTTGGATGTTAAACAATTTTCCAATACTTGAAAAAGCTGTCATTAATGACATCAATGAGGACTTAATAAATACTTATAAAAGTATTGCTTCAAGACCAACAGAACTAATTTCAATTCTTGAAATATTTCAAAACGAATTTCATGCTTTGGAAGGTAGTGAGGACTATAG
>CAINVV010000062.1 GCA_903854235.1 uncultured Bacteroidia bacterium
AGGCAAAATGGAAGAAATCCGAGATTTAAAACATTGTAATTTCATTATTAAGGTTACTTTGAACAAATTTTCTACAGAATTAACTCCTATTTTTGGGTAAAATTGCTGGTATGAAGATTCTGATCGTAGAAGATGAGACCTTGCTCTCCGAAACCATTGTAGCTTACCTGAAGAAGGAAGGCTACCGCACCGAACAGGCCGGTACACTGGATCAGGGCCGGGAGAAGGTGAACCTCTATGAATATGATTGTGTGCTTATTGATATCGGTTTGCCGGATGGTAGCGGACTTGGCTTGGTTCGCGAAATAAAAAAATGTCATCCGGAAACAGGAATAATTATCCTCTCGGCACGGAACTCGTTGGACGACAAGATTAGTGGTCTGGATTTGGGAGCCGACGATTACCTGACCAAACCCTTCCACTTGTCGGAGCTCAACTCGCGCATCAAATCGCTGCTGCGACGCAGAAAATTCGATGGTCAATTGGCCTATGAAATCGGAAAAATGCGTATTCTGCCTGAGCACCGTCAGGTATTCATTCAGGATGAAATCCTTGCAATCACCAAAAAGGAATTCGATCTGTTGCTCTACTTCGTGACTAATCCCGGACGCGTACTGACCAAAGAATCCATTGCGGAGCATCTCTGGGGCGATTTTGCCGACAACTCAGATACCTTTAATTATGTCTATTCCCACATTAAAAACCTGAAAAGGAAGATCTTCGAAAAAACAGGAACAGAATATTTCAGGAATGTATACGGATCTGGCTATTATTTTGAAGGACCCAAAGCAACAACGGATAAATTGGATACTCCCTCTCATACCAACCCCCTATGAAGCTGCAGAACAAAATCAATATCAGCTTTTTCCTGGTTACGCTCGTCGTCTTTGCCGTAGCAGGGGTGCTTTTTTATCTGGCACTCGGACACGTGGTCGATTACAACATCCGCGAAATGCTCGATTCGCGGAAAGCTAGTGTCTTGCTATACCTCCAGAACAGCGAAAAGGATAAGCTGGCAACTGTCTCGCAGGACCGGACGATTTTTATCAGAAAAATATCCAAAACAACAGATTACACGCTCATTTCCGATACCCTGGCTTTTGATCCTGACGAGAAGGGGATGATTCCCTACCGAAAGATGGTTTTCTCGGCTGTAGCCGGAGGCGAAAGCTACGAAGTGATCATTCTTCAGTCGCTTCTCGAGTCGGAAGACCTGCAGGCAGTCATCATCTCCTTTATGACGCTGTTGTTCCTGATGATATTCGTGGCGCTGTTTTTTCTCAACAATTGGCTCTCCAACAAAGCCTGGAAGCCTTTCATCCAAAGCTCCTCCAAATTGAAATCCTGGAAACTGAGCGAACTCCATCTAGTTCGGTTTGAGAAAACAGGGGTGACCGAATTTGACCAGCTAAACAGGATGCTGGAGGAGATGATGGCAAAAATGCAGGCGGATTGGGTGAATCTAAGGGAATTTACGGAAAATGCCTCGCATGAGTTACAAACCCCATTGGCCATCATGAAATCCAAGCTGGAACTGCTGCTAAATGAGGATTCTATAACCGGAATGCCTCACAATCAGCTGTATGAACTGTTTCAGACGGTCGACAGACTCTCCAAGTTAAACGAGGCGTTGCTGCTGCTCTCGAAGATCGAGAATCGTCAATTTGTAGAGAGATTCGAAATAGATCTTTCCAGCCTGACGCAAACAAGGTTATCCTATCTGGGTGAGTTGTTTGCAATGAAAGAGATCGAAGTGACCTCCGCACTGGAGGCTCCGTTCATTGTCCAGATCCATCCGATGCTGGCAGATATCCTCGTCAACAATCTACTTAGCAATGCAATGAATCATAATTTCGTTGGGGGGAGCATTGAATTAAAGTCGGGAAACCAAGAAATTGTGATCTCAAATAGCGGGATACGCCAGCCACTCGATCCGCAAAAGATTTTCAGACGATTCGTGAAGGGCAGTAACTCGATGAACTCCAATGGGCTGGGACTGGCCATCGTTGCAGAGATTTGTCAGGCGAATCATATCGGGCTGATTTATAACTATCTGAACGATTGCCATTGTTTTACCCTGAGAAAGACCTCCGATTCACTGGAAGCCATTTGAATCCCAAATTTCTACAAAGTTGTTAATTACCTTTGAGTTGTTAATCTTAAAAAATGTCAAGATGAAAAAATTGTTGGTGTTGTTGTGCTGTTCATTTATCCTGTTTGCGGTTCAGGCTCAAAAGGCAAAAGAGGAGATACCGGTTGCCGCAAAAACGGCCTTTGCCGCCAAGTTCCCTGCTGCCCAAAAAATAAAATGGAGCGTCGAAAAACCTGGAGCGTATGAAGTGGAATTTACGCTGAACAAAGTTGAATCCTCCGCCCTGTTTGATGAGACAGGTAAAATAGTGGAGATCGAAACTGAAATTTCGGTAGGAGAGCTGCCACAAGCAGCCAAAGCAATTTTGACAAAAAACTTTGCTGGTTACAAGTTGGATGAAATCGAAAAATCAACTGATTCGAAAGGAGTTGTCTCCTATGAAATGGAGGCTTCCAAAGGGAAAGTTACATTGGAGCTTTGTTTCGATGCGAATGGGAAAGTGCTCTCCCAGGAACCCTTGAAAAAAGAAAAGGACTAGAATAGGAACAAAAGGGAAGCCCAACAAACAATAATAATCCGTAAATTATTTTAATAAAATTTTTTATTCAAAAGCAGTTTCTTAGCTTTGGGCGTTTCAACCCATAACTGGCTGCATCTTGTGAATTACAATTTTATTCAAATAAAAAGACCTTGAAAAATTTACCTTATTTATTGATTTTGATTTTCCTGTTCGGGAATTGCAAGAAAGAAACAACAACGGCTACCGTGGTCACCGTTTACGATGTCGACGGCAATACTTATAGTCCTGTGGTTATTGGAACACAAACGTGGTTGACAACAAATTTGAAAACGACAAAATACAAGGATGGAATTCCTATTGCCCCAACGACGGACAATACTGCCTGGAAAAATCTGTCCATTGGAGGCTCTTCCTGGTACAACAATGATGCCAGCAACAAGAGTACTTACGGCGCGTTGTACAACTGGACCGCTGTTTCTACGGGCAATCTCTGCCCGGCCGGTTATCATGTTCCAACAGATGCGGACTGGACCATTTTATCAAACTATTTGGGTGGGGATGCGGTTTCGGGTGGAAAGCTGAAGGAGACAGGTGCCAGCCATTGGCTCTCCCCCAATACAGGTGCCACGAATGAAGTTGGATTTCTTGCCCTTCCGGGCGGAAGCAGAAGCGGTACGACAGGTACTTTTAGCAATCTGGGAGGCGGATCCGGATGGTGGAGTTCTACCGGTAATGGTAATACAAGTGCATGGTTGAGGACACTGACCAAGGATTCATCCGGTTTGAACAGGAGCTCTGACGGAATCAACAGCGGCTATTCCGTTCGCTGCGTGAAGGACTAAATAAGATTAATTTCCATTGAGTCAAATGTTATTCTGGGACTGAAGAGTCCACACCTGATTCATATAAAAATTAAATACCCTTGCAAATCAATCGATTACAAGGGTTTTTTTGTTACCCGACCAGGATTCGAACCTAGACACTCAGAGTCAGAGTCTGATGTACTACCATTATACTATCGGGCAATGAACACTTTGAGAAAATGGTGACCCCGGAGGGATTCGAACCCTCGGCCCGCTGATTAAGAGTCAGCTGCTCTACCAGCTGAGCTACGGAGTCTTTTTTTTACCGAGGTGCAAACATACAAATAATTTTAACTTTTCCTTGCCCTCGGTTGAATTGTTTTTGCTGTTTTTTTCCGCTTCGCAGGATATTTACGGGAAACGGGTTCTCTCTGCTTCGTCATTCAGCCAACTGATCCATCCTTCGCATCCGGTTTGAAAGATCCATTTGCCTGAGGTTTATTTGGTTGAAGAAGCGGGATCCAGCGTGGGACCCTCCTTTTGTAGTCACGGTACTCCGGTCCGAATCTTTTTTCGAGCGAAGGCTCTTCGAACAGCAGAAACCAGGAATGGTTGATCAGGAAGAATATGATGGCCCATTTCAGAATTTTCCAGGAAAGGATGGACAGTGATTCACCCAGTAAGACAATCAGTACCCCAATGATCATCGGATTGCGGACATAGCGGTACAAACCTGTGATGACCAGCTTCCCGGTTGGAAACCAGGGTGCAAGGGTTCCGCTGCCTTTTGTGATAAAAGTATAAATGGTAACTGCCATGATGGTTACTCCTGAACACATCGTCACAAGACCAACAACAAAAGCTGGCAGGGAGGTGATTGTCAGGTTCCTCTCGATGCATCCGGG
This sequence comes from uncultured Bacteroidia bacterium, assembly GCA_903854235.1. GTDB lineage: Bacteria > Bacteroidota > Bacteroidia > Bacteroidales > Prolixibacteraceae > CAINVV01. Next base: position 4,321 of record CAINVV010000062.1, read on the forward strand.
AACCAAAATCAGCACCATTACCGGAAGGATGAGAGAGCTCAACTGTTTGAGCAGATAGGTTGTTCTCATAACACCTATTTCCGGGGCAGCGATTGTCTCCTGGCAACTGCCATCTCAGTGGCAAAACGCTCGTATCCGGTTACCCTGATCCTTTGGATGCAGGCCGCCCGGTCGGAATTCAGGACTACCCCAATCATTTTGGAAATGAAGGAATTGTGTTTTTTGCAGGCCGTCAGTTCGGTAGTGGTGCAGTCGGCACAACTCTTCAGATTGTTTTCCCTGCAGCAATTCCTGACTGCACACCAGCTGGCCTTCTCATTTTCGGTACACCCCGGGCATTTACCGGAGAGATAGGAGCGGCAGGCACCGCAGTAGAGACCGCAAGGTGCGACCAGGTTGATATCGGCGACGATTTCTTTCGTTTGGGTTGTTTTCATTGGCAATCGAATTAAAAAATGCAAAGAAACTATCTTTGTGCCTTAGTCCTTTGGTTTTCTGTTTTCAACCGTTGTTTGCAGGATTTGAAGCATCTCCTTCACTTTTTTCATATCCTGGTAAAAAATTCCTTCCAGCAGAAGAATTTTCTCGGTTTCCGCCAACTGAAACCTGACTTCCATGTTATTGATCCTGACATTTCGAATCTCAGCTATCCGGATGGTCTGGATGGATTTATCTTTCAGAAGTTGATACCTGATCTCAAGATCATCCCATTCGATGAAAAAACTTTTCGACTTTTGCTGATAATACCCCGATGAAAAGGAGAGAAGGCCTTGAAGCATGATCACTCCGGAAATCAACAATCGGCTATCTGAATTATTTGAATGTACATGATGGATCAGAAAAACAGTCCCGACAATCAGGAAGAAGGCGCCAACAAACATCTGGACTTTAAACCAATTTTTGTAGGGTTTGTAAAAGACGATTCGTTCCATCTGCTTTTTATTTTTGGCTGGTAATGCGATCTGATCGGTCTATTCAATAAATATACGGGATCAATTTTTTTGTCTTCTTCCGATAATCCGAATAAAGGGCACCCATCTGGGCGGCCATAAACCGTTCCTCGACTCCGATTCGGTAGAGGTAGGCTGCCAGGATCGGTACCATCATGCAGAGGATGGTGAGCCAGTTGGAAAGGGCCGTGGCAATACCCAGGAAAACCAGCAACTGGCCCAGGTAGCCGGGATGCCGGATGTAACGGTAGAAGCCAGTGGTGATCAGTTGCTGGTCTTCGTACTTCGTGACCGTGTAGGTGAAGAATTTTTTGAGGGTCAGGATGGAGCGGATCCGGATGAACAATCCAAAGACGACCAGAATGGTTCCGATGGCAAACATTGCATCCCAGTGATAGATCCTGCCGAATTTGGTAGAGGCAGCAGAGAAGCCAAGAAAATAGCCGACAGAGATGGATAGGTACAACATCCATAGGCTGCCCTTGTCACCGCCGGTGGCTCCCTTGCTTTTGGCTTGCTGCCGGAAGTTCATCATCATTTCAAAACCTCCGTAAAGGAAGGTGAAGGCAAAAATGAGCGCCAATTTCAGAATCATAGCTTGCGTTTTATTTTAAACTCTTTGAATTCCTTGCCAAAAACCATTTTGGTCTCCATCCGGTCGAGCATATTTTTTTTTCCTGCGACCAGCAGCATTTCATTTTCGAAGGTCATAACCACTTTCCCCTTGAAAATGGTTCGTTCCCATTTGAGCTTATGGTTGTAAGAAGTGGAATTTTCCTCCCGGGCAACCTCGGTGTATTGAAATTCAGCGAGCAATTCAGCCAGTTTTTGCTGCAGCAACTGCGGATCATCGATTCCGTCCACGATTAAATGACCATTCCGGTTTATGACCGGTTGAAGGATGCCGGAAAGCACCGGGGAGAAAATGAGTATGACCCAGATTTTCTGAAACAGTTCCATGTATGGCTTTTTGAAAACCAGGGTAAACAGGAGGTAGACAATGAGGTTGAAGAAGATGAGTTCGGCAACGGATAGGATCGCCATCTCCCTGAAGGAGGGTCTGTTAAATTTTTTTTCGCAGCTACTCATAAATAAGGTATCAGATTATTCATAGCGAGCGTGTTGCCAGCTTTGTAGGGTAAAGATAAATATTATATTGCTTTTATTTGCCTCAGGAAAACTTTGGTGATTTCTTTCCTGCAGGAGCCGAAATTTGGATTTTTCACGCTTCTGGGTTTGCTGACCCGTGTTGCAAAGAAATAGACGTTTTCCTTCCTTTCCACATAACCAACCCACCAGCCAGAATCCATGCCATTTTCACGAGTCCAACCGGTCTTTGCACGCAAAATATAGTTCTCGTTTTGTTCATTTATCATCACCCGCTTCAGGATGTCCAGATTTCTTTTTGAGAAAGGGAGTTTCCCTTCGTAGGCATTGACCATAAATTCCACCTGGTTGACAGGAGAAATGGCCAAAGGTCCCAGGTTCCAGAAGTCCGGATCCTTTTCTGAAACATCCGCATTGCCATATTTGCAAAGGGTGAGGTATTGCCGGTATCTTTCTCTGCCAATTTTTTTGGCCAGATCTAGAAATACCCAAACGGCAGAGACCTCGAAAGCCTCCCTGACGGTCATGTCATGATATATCTCGGGACGGTAGCCGTACCGGGTGGTGTCTGTTGTACCAGGCCATTTGATTACCTCATTTTCATCCTGAATGACACCCGTTTCGAGGGCAATCAGCAGGTTGGCAATTTTGAAGGTGGAGGCGGGCAGACTGGGGATTTTCGCATCCGCGGAATCGCTCATCAGCCACTTTTTGTGCTGGTAGTCATATAGGGCACAGCTGCCTGTCACACCGCAATCCCTGAAGGGTCGGAGCTTATCCTGTTGACCATAAGCCTGAAAAGAATAGGTGACAACCAGTAGGAAGCAGAACAGGCGCATGTTAATTGAAAAATTTCATTATTTCGTTGGCGATTAGCAGGTTGCCTTTTTCATTGGGATGATTGACCTGCGACATGTAGTTGGAAATGGTATCCCCGGAAACGGCAATTTTTCGAAAAACCTCGTAACTGTCAGCCACTCCGACTCCGTATTTCACTGCCAGGGCATTGATCTGTGCGGCATGTTTGCCCAGCTCATTGGCAGGATCCTGAAGGTTGACCCGTTGATCGGGGGAGGGGGTGAGCAGGATTACCTTTATTTTGTGGCTAAGGGCCTTTTTGATCATCTCTTGCCAGGCATTTCCTGCTTTTTCGAGCCCAAGACTCCTGTCGTTGAGGGCATAATCGATGAAAAGCAGATCTGGTTTGTGCACCAGCACCTCTTCATCGAATCTCCTGGCACCACTTTCAGAATTTTCCCCGCCAACGGAGGTGTTGATGATGTTGATCACGGCATAGGGATAAACAGTTTTCAGCTCCCTGAGCAGTTGATAGGGATAGGAAGCCAGCGTATTGACCACAGGAGTCTTAAAATAGCCAGCTGGCACGGAATGTCCATGAAAAACCAGGTTGATGGTCCGGTTTTTGGGCCACTCTTTTTTAAGTTCTGTTTTCAACCCCTTCAGGTAATCAGCCTGGCTGAAAGGCTCCGTTTTGGGACGATTCTTGCAGGAGAAAATCAACATCAGTACAACAGCGAAAAGAAGATGCTTCATGGTTATAAAAAGTAATTGGAAAATGGTGGTAGCGCATTCAAATTTGAGTCTGTTGGTCCCTGGAGGTTTTACACTTTCAAGGTGGGCAGAAATTCCGGTTTTCGGCGGTTGGCCGATTTTTGCTCATAGGCATAACCCATGGCAAGGAGGGAAGGTTCCGTGAAGGCCTGACCGATGAAGGTGAGGCCCAGCGGAAGCCCATTCAGGGCACCCATGGGCACCGTGATGCTTGGGTAGCCGGTGATGGCAGCAGGCGTATAGGCACCGTATCCTGTCCAGAAATCGCCATTGACGAGGTCGTTGCACCAGGAGGTCCCGGTGGCGGGTCCGCACAGTGCATCGAGATCGTTGGTCTGGAACAGCTGATCAATGAATATTTTTAGCGATTCGAGCCTTCGATTGGCGTCCAGGTACTCTTTTCCGTCGATCCCTCCGCGAAGTTCGCAGCTTTCCATGATCTCCTGTTTGAACCAGGGCATCACCGTGCTTTCATTTTTCAGGTTGAAACCGATTACCTCTTTCAGCGATTTCAGCGGGGTGGTGGCGGTCGACAGGTATTTGTTGAGTCCGTCCTTGAATTCGGTCTCAAGCCTAACCTGTTCGGCTTTTCCGAATTCGGCAGTCTTGGCCATAAACTCAACTTCAATCACTTTTGCACCTGCTTGTTCAAGCTGAACCAGTGCATTTTTAAGGAGACTGTCAATGCCTTCGTGGTGTTTGAGAAAGGACTTTTCGACCCCGATTCTTTTGCCTTTCAGGCTGTTCGCATCAAGGTATTTGGTGTAATCCTGCGGTGGCTGTACATTTTTCGCAGTGAACCCATCTGCCGGATCCATTCCTGTCATAGCATTCAGCAGGATGGCTGCATCTGTGACGGTCCGGGCCAGTGGTCCCGAAGTATCCTGACTACAAGAGATGGGGATGATGCCGGTGCGACTCACCAGTCCGATGGTGGGTTTGATTCCCACAACGCCGTTCATCGAGGCTGGGCAGGCGATGGAGCCATCTGTTTCGGTTCCGACAGCCACGACGCAGAGATTGGCCGATACGGCTACCGCGGATCCGGAACTCGATCCGCAGGGGGAGCGGTCGAGGAGGTAGGGGTTATGGGTTTGTCCACCCCGGCTGCTCCAGCCACTGGCCGAGCGGGTGGAGCGGAAGTTGGCCCATTCGCTGAGATTGGTCTTGCCAAGGAGGACGACTCCCGCATCCCGGAGTTTCTTCAGGACGAAGGCATCTGCCTTGGCGATATTTCCGTTAAGGGCAAGTGAGCCTGCAGTTGTCATCATATTGTCGCCACTGTCTATGTTGTCCTTGATCAGGATTGGGATGCCGTGGAGTGGTCCGCGTAATTTGCCCGCTTTGCGTTCCTGATCCATTGCTCCGGCCATGGCCAGCGCATCCGGATTCAGTTCGATGACGGAATTGAGTTTTGGTCCTGATTTGTCAATTTGCTGGATTCGTTGGAGGTAGATTTGCGTGAGGGAAAGATAGGTTAGTGAACCGCTTTTCACCATTTCCTGAATTTGCGGGATCGTCAGCTCATCAGGATTTACTCCGCCATCGGATGCTTTTTTATTTAGTGTTGCCGGCTGGCAGGAAGCCAGGGGCAATAAAGTGGCCGAGATGCCGGTCAGGAGGCTATTTCTAACAAAAAGACGTCTGTCCATATGCTTGGGATTGTATAAGTTGAATGAAAAGTGAAAAGTGAAAAATGAAAAATTAGTAAATGTTTAAATAGTAAATAGTGAATTGCCTTCTTAGCTTGTCACCACTTTGTATTTTTTCAGGTAATCGGGATCAACCGTTACGCCACAACCGGGACCTGTTGGAACCTGAATAACCCCATCTACGATCAGCAGGGAGGAGGTTTTGCAATCAAGTGGAAGTTCCTTGCTGTTTCCTTTGAACTCGTGGAAAGGTCCTGCATTTGGCAGCGTGGAGACAAAGTGCATCATGTAGAGATAACCTAATCCGCCCGAGATGTGTGGGGTACAAACTTTCCCCATCGCCTCCGCCATTCTGGCCACCCTTTTCGACCTGATCATTCCGCCAAAATAGTAGACATCCGGCTGCACAATCTGCAGCGCATCGTGTGCAATCAGCCACCTGAAATTGTGCATGCTCGACTCCTGTTCCCCTCCGGCAATGGGAATGGTAAGGGCATCGGCCACCTGCTTGGTCTCCTCGTACCAGTCGAAGGGAACGGGTTCTTCATAATGTTCGTATTTGTACTCCTGCAACAATTTTCCAATCCGGATGGCCTCTTTGGCATCGTAGGAGCCATTGGAGTCGGCGAACAGGTGAAAATCGTCGCCGAATATTTTGCGTATCATGGGAATCAATTGTTCGGACCTGCCTGCCGGGAATTCGGGATGGCTCATTCGTCCCCCAACCTTGAATTTCAAAGCCTTGGTTTTGGAGGCGGAAACCTCCTGCTGCAGGTGTTTGAGCACCTCCTCTCCGGTTATGTCCCGTTCGCTGTTGGCCTGGTAGAAAGCAATCGTGGGGTGATGGATCTCGCCGATCAGTTGCCCGATCGATTGATTTGCGATTCTTCCCAGCAGATCCAGGATGGCAAATTCGATGGTGGCCATCGGTACCCACAACGCCAGGCTCTGGAATTTGTAGTTACTCTGGAAGACATAGGCCTCTTCCAACAGAGACTCAAGATTCCTGGCATCCTTCCCAATAAAAAAAGGTTGCAGCCTGTTGACGAAGACCGGATAGAAGGACTTCATTGGACTGTCGTTGGAAAAGGACCAGCCCACCGCACCCTCTTTGGAGGTCACCCTGCATAGAAAACTATCCTTGTAGCGGAGTAGCTCGAGGGATTCGATTAGGACAGGGGAGGTGAAGTACTCCTTTTTCAAAACAGGTTGTTGAAGAATAGTATCCAGTTTCGTGTAGATGGAACCAATATCTTCCTTGTGATCTGTTCCTAAAACGCTGATTGGCACTGCTGCTGAGAAGCCTCCGACCAAGGAGGTGGTGATGAATTTTCGCCGGTTGGTATTCATTTCCCTTGTGTTTTAGTCTTTGTGTAAAGGATTCCGCACCATGGCAGTGGCTCCTTTATTCCAATCGATGGAACGTGTAAATTTATCCTTTTTTGGATTCAAAAATATACTGGTAGCAATTTCCTCAGACGTGGATTACAACGATTTTTTTGCCCTCCAGTTGGTGGCGAAAGTGGCAAATGCCACTACCGACACGGAGCTGATGGGCATTAGGATGGCAGCAACAACAGGGGAGAGATGTCCCGATAAAGCATAGGAAAGGCCAATTAGGTTGTAAAGCAGGGAGATGGCAAAACTGATCCGTACGATATCTACCGACTGATGGGCAAAACGGATGAAGCGGTACAACTGACCCAGCTTGGTGGCATCCACGATGGCATCCCCGGCAGGGGAGAAGTGGTAGATGTCGTCGGCGATGGAAAGGGCAACCTGACTCTGCATAAAAGCCCCTGCATCGTTGAGCCCATCGCCTGTCATCAGTACATTTTTTCCCTGCAGCTGTAATTCCCGGATAAAATCCATCTTCTCCTGTGCTTGCTGGTTGAAGAACATCTTCGCAGGATCAAAATATTTACTCAGTTTTTCCCGTTCGGCATCGTTGTCTCCAGAGAGAAGGTAGATGTCGAAATGACCAATCAGCGATTCCATGAGCGTGTCAAAACCTTCGCGGTACTGATTTTCGATCGAAAAATATCCTTTAACTTCATTGTTTATTGAAAGATATACTCTTGAGGCATAGTTGATTTCAGACTCTTTGAGACCCGTAACGTACTCCCTGGACCCCATTTTGTAGTTGGAATTTTGCACTTTCCCAAAGATCCCCCTGCCTCCGATTTCGACGAATCCCTCCGAGGCAACCGGTTCCAGGTATTGGAGGGAGCGGGCAATGGCATTGCTCAGCGGGTGGGTCGATTGGCGGGTGAGTGAATAGACCGCTGCAAGTTCCTTATCATTCAATGCATCCCCAACAAACTGGATTTTATTGGCATCCGGTTTGGTGATGGTGCCTGTTTTATCGAAGACGATGGTATCTATCTTGACCATTTTTTCGATAACGGTAGTATTCTTGAGATAGATACCCTTTTTGCCAAAGATGCGCATCGCACTACCCAGGGTAAACGGCAGTGACATGGAGAGGGCACAGGGGCAGGCTACGATCAGCACGGAGGTGAAAACCTTCAGGGCAATACTGAGGCTGCCGTGAAGGAACCACCAACCAAAGCCGCAGAAAGCTATCATTAGGATGGCGATCGTAAAAGGGGCACTGAGCCGGTCTGTCAGGTTGACGATCGATTTGGACGATCTGGTTTTCTCCTCCTCCTGGTTCCAGAGTTGAGTAAGATGGCTTTGTTTGACGGTTTTTTCCACTTTTACCGTGATGACTCCCCCCGTCTGCCGACCGCCGGCATAGATGAACTCCCCACAGTTTTTTCGTATCGTCGTTGATTCTCCGGTGACAAAACTATAGTCGATCAGGGCCGTACCACCAACCAGGATGGCGTCTGCGGGAATAAGTTCCTTGTTTCGAATCAGCAACTCATCGCCAACAGCGATTTCTCCCAGCAACGTACTTATCTCCGAATTGTTGACCAGTTTGCTGACAGCCACCGGGAAATAGGATTTGTAGTCCCTGTCGAAAGTTAGTGCTTCGTAACTTTTGCTTTGGTACCAGCGCCCCAGAAGCAGGAAAAAGAGGAATCCGGCCAGCGAATCGGAATAACCCGGTCCCTTGAGGGTAAAAACATCCACGGTAGTGACCGTAAAAAGAGCGATAATGCCCAAAGCAATGGGCAGGTTGATATTGATGATTCCCCGTTTCAGGCTTTGCCAGGCGGAGATCAGGTAGTCGCTTCCACTGTAGAACACCAAGGGAATAAGCAAGATATAACTCATGAAATAGAGGAAAGTTCCCAACGATTCACCAAGCGGTTTGTGATTCAGGTATTCTGGAAGGCTATAGAGCATAACGTTACCGAAGACAAATCCGGCTACGCCAATTTTATACAGCAACGATTTATCACCTGGGGTTTCCTGTTTTTTCTCCAGCGTTTGCTGGGAAATATCGGGGATGTAATGAATGGCCACCATCAGTTCGACCAGTTGGCGCAGGGAGATCTCCTCCTGGTTGAAAGCAATGGTCACCTTTTTCGTGATAAAATTGACGGTCGAATTGAGGATTCCCCTATTGAGTTTGTTGAGGTGTTCGAGCAACCAGATGCAAGAGATACAGTGAATGACGGGAACGTAGAACGTTACTTTTGCAATGCTTCCTTCCCGAAATTCGTAGAGTTTTGTCTGCACCTCCTCTTTGTCGAGGAAGGCATATTTGCTGTCGTAGGATAGATCTTCCAGCTTGATTCCTGGCGTCTTTTCGAGCGTGTAATATTGAACAAGTTTATTTTCGTGCAGAATTTCAAAGACCATTGAGCAGCCGTTGCAGCAGAATTGATGGTTCCCTGTCATCACGGGTTTCTTGCCACAGTCGGCACCACAGTGGTTGCATTGGTTATCAGACGACATAGTTGGATCCGTTTTTTGACCTGCTATGCATTACTTCACTTTGAGGGTATCTTGCTGACAGCAGGCATGTTCAACTTCCTTTGGCTCTGCTGCTTGCCCCATTTGCATGTGTGAGGAGGGCGAGAGTTTTTCTTTTGGCGGGCTCAGATAGGGTATTCCCAGGCTTAAGCCTCTGAGTATAAAAATGATTCCAATGATAACCACTACAACTGGGATCACCTTATTGATCTGTTTCCGAATGGTTTGGCTCACGATGTTGCCCAAAACCGAGAGAACCAGGAGCAGTGGCAAGGTCCCCAATCCGAAAAGGGCCATGTAACCGATGGCCATCCTGAAGTCAGCCGTACCGATGGCTCCGGCAATGGCCATGTAAACCAATCCGCAAGGGAGCAATCCGTTGAAGATACCAATCAGGAAGAGTGCCTTGTTATTTTTTTCCTGGAAAAGCCGCTGCATTCCCAGACGAATCGGGTTGAAGAGAGCGGTCAGTTTTCCGCTCTTGAATCTGGTAAAAAGGGAAGGTAGAAAAACGGATAATACCATCAGAATTCCAATGGCAACGGATATGATTTGCTGATAGCCAAGAAATTTAAACCCTGCTCCGATCAATCCGAAAAGGGCACCCATCAAACTGTAGGTTACAATTCTCCCCAGGCTCCAGAGGACACTGCCCCAAATTTTCAGCCAAATCGTTCTTCCTCTCAGCGGCAAGCTTAGCGCCAGCGGACCGCACATACCCACACAATGGAGGCTGCCCATAAGGCCAAGGAGCAGGGCGGTTATCAGGATTGTCATTTTTTTATCTAGTGTTCTAAAGTGACTAAAGTGAAATAACGTACTCGTAACGACAGAAGGCATCGATGCCTGATGCAACAATATTCACTCAAGTCACTTCTTTTATTCAATATCCACGGTTTTTGTCACGCTGTATTTTTCGTTTTGGCTATCCCAGGTTAAGTATACGATGAATCTTCCGTGAACCAGTTTGTTCTTATCCATTTGAAAGGGGGAATCTTTTTTCCTGAAACCAACTTTGAGGTCACGTGACTTATCTGAGGAACGGAAAAAGAAAATCTGCATGGAATCATTTGCCACGGTCATTCCCTTGCTTAAAACAACCTGAACCAGGTTGTCATTGGTGCCAATTTGAATGCTGTCCTGGTAAGTGGCAGACCTCCTGTTGATGTCAATCTGTTCCGTGTATTTGGCCCCTTTCTGGTAATAATCGTCCGAAACGAGGTCGTCGTTTTGGCGCAGGGCAAACAACACAAAATAGAGTACCCAGGCAAAGAAGATGACAAAGAAGAGGATGAGGGATTTACCCCAGTTTAGTCTCATGGTGCAAGAAAATTGGAGGTGATGGTCTCTTTAAGCTGATCTCCGCTATAGAGTCCGATTTTGAAATCCGTGACTTTTCCCGTCAGGGAGCTCTTCTTCATCTTGACAATGAGTGCCTCTTTCACCTTGCCATCCGGAGGAAGAATCACCTTGCCTCCGGCAATGGTTAATTCTCCTGAGGGGCAATCCAGCAAACGCAAAGTAAGTTCAAGCGGTTCATTTCCCTTGTTCAGAAACATGATCTGGTAAATGTTGGAGATGGTTTCGCTGTCGAGTTGTTGATAAAGCGTACCCTGAGCCCTCCACATTGTGACATCGATGGTGCTCCTTCTTCCTGCCGTGAAGGCCAAAATCACCATCAGCACCACCAATACGGCGGTATAGGCGATGGATCTTGCGTTTAGGAAGGAACGTTTTCCGCTTTCCACACCCCTGTATGAATCGTAACGAATCAGGTTGTAGGGCTTATTTATTTTTTTCATCACCAGATTGCATTCATCGATGCAGGCTGCACAATGGATGCATTCGAGTTGCGAACCATTCCGGATGTCTATCCCGGTAGGGCAGACAGAGATGCATTGCAGGCAGTTGATGCAGTCACCACCTTCGGATACCTTGGAATTTCTGGGTTCCCCCCTTTTGAAGTCGTAAATGACGGAGATAGAGTTGCTGTCGAGCAATACTCCCTGCATTCTGCCGTAAGGGCAAAATAGGGTGCAGACTTGTTCCCTGAAATAGGAATAGATCCAATAGTAGAACATCGAAAGTGCAATCATGATCAGAAATCCCACCAAATGGTCACTGATTGGTTCGGTCATGATTTTCCACAATTGTGCCGGACCCGTAAACCACATCAAGAACACGTTCGTGAAAAAGATGGAGACGACGATAAATACGACTTGTTTCGCCAATCTCCGAACTCCGGTAGATGCTACTGACTCTTTTTTGTTCTTTCCTTTTCTTCCGTTTCCATCGAATAAAAACTCTATTTTACGGTAAACCAGCTCCAGAAAGAGCGTCTGAGGGCATGCCCAGCCACACCACACTCGTCCAAAAACAACCGTAAAAAGCACGATGGAGATGACAGTTACCGCCATCACAAGTGCAAGGATGTAGGTGTCTTCGGCAAAAACCATCAATCCAAACAGGTAGAATTTCCGATTGAGGATATCCAGCAGCATGAAAGGATGCCCGTCAATTTTCAGAAAGGGGGCAACGATCAGGAAGATCAACAGGAGGTAACCCACTATGTTTCGTCGCAGGTACCATTTCCCTTTTGGTTGTTTGGCCCGGATCCACTTCCGTTGTCCGGAAGCGTCTATGTTGTTGGGGCGGTCTCTAAAATCCTGGTCACTATTGGTTTCCATGGAATTTATTTACACTCAACTCCCTGAGGAGCCTTTGCATTGGGTGGATTTGATCCATTCATGGATAGGATGTAACCAACTACACTTTTGATCTGCGCTTCAGTCAACATCGTTTTGAAAGGGACCATGCCTTTTTCAGGAACGCCTTCCATCACGACTTTGACCAAATCGGCAGGTTTGCATCCGTGAATCCAGAATTTATCCGTCAGGTTTGGCCCGATGGCATTGCCTTCCAGCTTCATTCCATGACAGGCAATACAGCCTTTCTCCAGGAAGAGTTTGCTCCCTTCTGCTACCTGTTCTTTGGTGAAAATAACTGCTGCGCTCAGCTCTCCGGGATTTTGACCCAATTGTTTTCCTGCCTCGGCCATCTGTTTGTTGTATTCGCTGACCTGATCTCTGCCATTGTTGGGATAGCCAAAATAATGAACGGCATAGAAGAGCGAAAATGCAATGGTTCCGAGGAACAGAAAGAGTACCCAGTAAGGAGAAGGGTTATTTAACTCTTTGATGCCATCGTAGTCGTGGTCCGAGAAATACTTATCATCCTGAAGCTTTGTATTCATAATCTTTTTATTTTTCTGTTTCAGTAAACAGAGTTTATATTTTTTATTTCTGTTTATTTAATTCTTCCTTTTCAAAAATAGAGGATTTGAATTTGTTCAGATCCTTCTTTGGGATGTTATAGGTATAAATAGCCACCCCAATGAACAATCCGACAAAAATAACGATACCTACAATG
>CAINVV010000063.1 GCA_903854235.1 uncultured Bacteroidia bacterium
CCATCGGCTTTCTTGATCAGTGGGCAAGTGAGGGCAAAGGCCTCTCCGCCCAATTTGCGCCGTATCAGTTCTGTGCCGGTGGTGATATTTCCCCATTGGTCGGAGCCACCCATCTGTAATTTGCAATTCTTGTGCTGGTAGAGATGAAGAAAATCGGTTCCCTGAACCAGCTGATAGGTAAATTCGGTAAACGACATCCCTGATCCACTGTCGGAATCCAACCTCTTCTTGACAGAATCCTTGGCCATCATGTAATTGACGGTTAGGTGCTTGCCAATATCGCGAATGAATTCGAGAAAAGTAAAGGTGCTCATCCAGTCGTAGTTGTTCACCATCTCGGCGGCATTGGCAGCTGTTGATTCAAAGTCCAGAAATTTGGAAAGCTGTTTTTTCAGGCACTCCTGGTTGTACCGAAGGGTTGGTTCGTCCAACAGATTTCGTTCCTGTGATTTACCGGAAGGGTCACCGATCATGCCGGTGGCTCCACCAACCAACACGATGGGTTTATGCCCGGCAACCTGAAAATGTTTCAGCATCATGACCCCTACCAGATGCCCGATGTGAAGGGAATCTGCCGTTGGGTCAATGCCTACATAGGCGGTTGTCAGTTCTTTGGCAAGTTGTTCGTCCAGTCCGGGCATCTTGTCGTGGATCATGCCTCTCCAGGAAAGTTCTTCAACGAAATTCATTTGTTTATTTTTTATTATCCAAAGATCAATTTGCACTCGGGAAATTCTCACTTTGGTTGGTGATTTGCCAATGGGCCATTTCTCCGTAATTATTTTCGGCAAAAATAGTGCATTATTCCGGCTGACGAAAATGGAATTGATTATCAGGCGAAGTTTTCCGATCTTTGGAGTAATAATTGATCAGGGTTGAGATTCTGACACAGAGGAACACAGAGAAAACACCTTCGGTTACTATGAAACATTCAGGATACAAATAGTTTTCCAACTTATAGCCGGCTTCGGACACAGAGAAGTCGCACATCAAATTTAAAAGACCATGAAAAAAAGCATTTTTTTTCCTAAAATAATGATGCTGCTGGTGATCCTGCAGCTTTCAGTGGCAACTGTCTTTGCGCAGCACAAGATTTTCCTGCTTCATCCAACGGCCGACAACATTGAAAATATGCTGGAGTTGATTCAGCAAACTGTGATCGACATCCCGGATCTCGAGATGGTGGGTGTCTATTACGACAAGGAAGCCTATGACTATGCCAAATCAGAGAAGTACCTAAAGGAGCATAAAATAGCCCATTATACCTTGATGAAGATTTCGGGTGAACTTAATGTCAAGAACATTTACCAGGAAAATGCCTGCACACCGGCCTTCAGGAAGATTGTACAGGATGCCGATGCAATCCTTTTCTTTGGAGGACCAGATATTCAACCTGTCCTTTACGGGGAAAAGCAGCATCTGCTCACGGAGGTCACCGATCCCAACCGTCACCTGATGGAGACCTCCCTCTTTTTTCATCTGATCGGGGGTAGCAGAAATCCTGATTTTAAACCATTGCTTCTTCAGAAACCCGGATTGATCGTGCGTGGATTCTGCCTGGGCATGCAAACCATGAATGTGGCAGCCGGCGGAACCCTGATCCAGGATATTCCTGTGGAAGTTTACCATATTTCCACCGCCGAAGGGATGCTGGCAGTAGACGCGAAAAATCGTCACCACAACTACCAAACCCAGCTGAATCCCGGATGCGATGTCTCGTGGGGACTGCTGCATCCTGTCAAGTTTCCCGCCAGCGGATACCTGCACGAATTGGCGCTAAATCTCGGACAGCAACAACCATATGTTCTGAGTTCACACCATCAGGCCGCCGGCAAACTGGGGAAGAACCTGGAGGTCATTGCCACTTCGGAGGATGGTAAGATTGTGGAAGGTTTGCAGCACAAGATTTTCAAAGAGGTGGTGGGAGTTCAGTTCCATCCTGAACAATCCGTTCTTTATCTCCCGGGAGGTCGTTTTACCAATACTCCCGGAAATGACTATTCCCCGAATGAAGAGATAATAAAGCAGAACAGCATGGATTTTCACAGGAAATTCTGGAAAGACTTCTCAGATAAAGTTAAAAGGCTAAAGGCTAAAGGCTAAAGTGGCGTTTGAGATAGGATCGATATCACTGCTTTTTAAAAAGGTAAATGAACAAATCTTGGGAGTCCCCAACTTTAACCTTTATCCTTGTTCCCGTCAGGAAACTATCTTCTTCTGTATTTCCTCCTTCTCCTCACGTAGGAAAGGGAAAATATTGGGGGCCAACTTCTCGATGGGGGCATAATATTTCGACTTCGCCTTGGGTTCTTTGGGAATGATAGTAACCTCATAGGCTTCGATGCGTGCAACCACATACATCAGGAAGCTAAGGATGAATGCGGTTTTAATCACCCCAAACATTGCCCCGCCAAGCCGGCTGAGAATTCCCAGTGCGATGGCGCGAACAAACTGCTCCAGGGCATTGGCAATCAGGTGAACAACGATCAGGACGCTGATGAAAATGATGAAAAAAGCTACAGCCTTAATGGTTCCTGGTTGCCAGGAAACTACCCCGGTTAGCCAAATTTTAAGGTAACCTGATAACATCATTGCGCACAGGATGCCCAATACGATGGCGGCCACCGAAGCAAACTCCACAAAGAAGCCCTTGATAAATCCCCTGATAGCAGCAGCTACGAGGATGATAATCAGTATTGAATCTACTATGTTCATTTGTTACATTTTTTTAATGGTCTGACGGAATATTCAAAAAGGGTTTTTCAAGTTCGGGTGAATGTTTCAGCCAGGGAATTGCA
>CAINVV010000064.1 GCA_903854235.1 uncultured Bacteroidia bacterium
AGAATGAAAGAGTGACTTAAGTGAGCTAAAGTGACTAAATTGCCTATAGTATTTGGCCACTTGATGATTCAGTCCTGGATCCATCACTTTAGTCACTCTAGTCACTTTAGCTCACTTAAAAATACCAATCATGACCATCCAATTCGAAGAGCGCTTTGCCTCACATCCTTCCGATGTAAAACATTACGGGACCACACAGCTAAGGGATCATTTCCTGATTGAGAAAGTAATGGAAGCCGACCAGATTCACCTGGTCTATTCACACTATGACCGTTACATTGCCGGTGGTGCGGTCCCTGTGAGCGGCCCACTCGAACTTACTGCCGTGGATGCCCTCAAAGCACCCTATTTTTGCCACCGCAGGGAGTTGGGAATCATCAATGTCGGCGGCAGGGGCTCGGTCATTGTGGACGATAAAATCTATACCCTCGATTTTAAGGAGGCACTATATGTTGGGAAAGGTTCACAAAAAATAATTTTTAGTTCGGAAAACAGTGCGCAGCCAGCCCATTTTTACCTGAACTCCACACCCGCCCACAAGGAGTTCCCTACGCGGCATATCACGCTGAAAGATGCCAATGTGTTGCAAATGGGTTCACCTCTAACCTCCAATGAGCGTCAGATCAATCAGCTACTTATCAGCAAGGTCATCGAAACCTGCCAGTTGCAAATGGGAATGACGGAATTGCGTCCAGGCAGTGTCTGGAACACCATGCCGGCCCACACTCACAGTCGCAGGATGGAGGTTTACTTCTATTTCAATGTACCGGATGGTCAGGCCATCTGCCATTTTATGGGAGAACCCCAGGAGACCCGTCACATCTGGATGACCAACGAACAGGCGGTCATCTCGCCCAACTGGTCGATACACTCGGCTGCCGGTACTGCCAACTACATCTTTATCTGGGGAATGGCGGGCGAAAATCTCGACTATGCCGATATGGACGTCGTGCAACCAAACCAGCTTAAATAAAACACAAAGTCGGAATTAGACCCCATCATCCATCATTCATCATTTCCCCACATGGATCGTCGTAACGCCTTCAAATATCTCTCTATGGCCGGTTTGTTGCCTCTGGCAGGAAAGCTGGAAGTAGCCTCCGTGGTGCACAAGGCAACCATTTCGGAAAGGGATTATTGGAGTACATTGCTTGCCAGGATCGCCACACCCTTGCTGGAATCACTAAGCAAAGGAGAACTGAAGAAAAACATGCCGGTGGAATGTCATCCTGGAAGCGAAGTCTCCCGCCACACCGTTACCTATCTGGAGGCCTTTGGCCGACTGATGGCAGGAATGGCTCCCTGGCTGTCCTTGGGGCCGGATGATACTCCGGAGGGGCAGTTGCGTGGGAAGATGATCGGAATGGCTCAGAAATGCCTTAAAATGGCCGTTGATCCCCAGTCTCCCGATTTCATGAACTTCACAGAGAACCAACAACCTCTTGTCGACGCTGCTTTTCTGGCCCACGCCATCCTTCGTGCTCCAAAGATCCTTTGGGAGCCGCTGGATGAAGCCACCCGTCAACAATTGGTAACGGCCATGAAAAGTACCCGTGTCATCACACCCGGATACAACAACTGGTTGCTTTTTGCGGCGATGGTAGAGACCTTTTTGCTGTATGCCGGGGAACAGCCGGATATGCTAAGAATTAATCTGGCGGTCCATAAAATGATGGAATGGTACAAAGGGGATGGATTATACGGGGATGGTGCCGATTTTCACTGGGATTACTACAACAGTTTCGTGATTCAACCCATGCTGCTGGATATTTTGGCAGAATGGATGAAGCACGACAAAAAGCAGGCAAAAAATTACGAGATCATACTGGTTCGAGCCAAAAGATACGCTGAAATTCAGGAGCGTCTCATCTCTCCGGAAGGATCCTTTCCCGCCATCGGCCGCTCCCTGCCTTATCGTTTTGGAGCGTTCCAGCTTCTGGGTCAAATGAGCCTGCACCATCTCCTGCCTGATCACCTTCAGCCGGCACAGGTGCGCTGTGCCCTTTCTGCGGTGATTCACAGATTGGCAGAAGCCCCTGGAATGTTTGATGCCAATGGCTGGCTGACCATCGGATTCTTTGGTCATCAGCCGGATATCGGGGAACCCTATATTTCGACGGGTAGTCTCTATTTGTGCACCGTTGGTCTGCTGCCGCTCGGATTGCCTGTAACCGATCCATTTTGGACCGATGCCCCGATGGAATGGACAGCTCAAAAAATCTGGGGCGGGAAAAACGTTCCAACGGATCATGCCATAGAAAATTGATTTTGGATTTTCGATTTTGGAAAACAAAAGCAAAGTTGAAGTCAAAATAAATAGGAGCTGGGATGGAAAAAAATGGAATTTGATTCAATCGAAAATCGAAAATTTCCAGCTATTCAATGGACGCTGTCTAGAAAACAAAATTTAATATCAAACAATAAAAACTGGATTAGTATGAATGATTTATTTGATCTGACCGGAAGGGTAGCACTCATAACCGGTGGCACGCACGGAATTGGAATGGCGATTGCCAAAACCCTTGGAGCAGCTGGCGCAAAAATTTGCGTCAACGATCTTTCTGACGAAAAACTGGAAGCTTGCAAGTTGGAATATGCCAAAGTGGGATTGGATGTTTTTACGCTCAATTTTGATGTTACGAACGAAGAGGCAGTAGATAAGGGAATTACCAAAATTGAAAACGAAGTTGGACCCGTTGACATCCTCGTCAACAATGCGGGTATCATCAAACGCATTCCGATCCTGAACATGGCCATCAGCGATTTCAAACAGGTTCTCGACATTGATTTGGTTGCACCGCTGATCATTGCCAAACGAGTGGCTCCCGGAATGATTGCCCGCCGTCTTGGAAAGATCATCAACATGTGTTCGATGATGAGCGTGTACGGACGCAATTCGGTATCGGCCTATGCCTCCGCCAAAGGCGGACTGAAACTGCTCACCGCCAACATGTGTTGCGAATGGGCGAAATACAATGTGCAGATCAACGGAATTGGTCCAGGTTACATTGCTACGGCACAGACTGCCGA
Organism: uncultured Bacteroidia bacterium; assembly: GCA_903854235.1. Classification (GTDB taxonomy): domain Bacteria; phylum Bacteroidota; class Bacteroidia; order Bacteroidales; family Prolixibacteraceae; genus CAINVV01. The sequence goes on from CAINVV010000064.1 coordinate 3,031, forward strand.
TATCCGATTGAATGGTCATCCTTTCAACGATCTCGTGATGACCCGTACACCTGCCGGTCGTTGGGGTGAACCGGAAGATGTGGGCAATGCTGCCCTCTTCCTCGCCTCAAAGGCTAGCGACTTTGTCAATGGACACGTGCTTTATGTCGATGGCGGAATTTTGGCTAATTTTGGTTATGTCAAAGGTGAGAATGAGTTACCCGAATAAGATAAATATTCTTTGAAATGGGAAAAGTAATCACATTCGGCGAAGTGATGCTTCGCCTGGCCACCCCCGGTTTTGAGCGGTTTGGCCAATCAGGCAATTTGAGTGCTACGTTTGGCGGAGGAGAGGCAAATGTGGCCGTTTCGCTGGCTAACTATGGCCTGGCAACCCAGTTTATTACCCGTTTGCCCAAGAACGATCTGGCAGATGCCTGCATTCGGGAGCTGAAGGGTTTTGGCGTGGATACCTCTGCCATCGTGCGCGGAGGGGAACGAATGGGCATCTATTTTCTGGAGGCTGGGGCCGTGAGCAGGGCGAGCAAGGTGATCTATGACCGTTCGGGTTCCTCCATCGCCGAAATCAAATCCGGTATGATTGACTGGGATAAAATATTTGAAGGAGCTACCTGGTTTCATTGGACCGGAATTACGCCAGCCATTTCAAAGGGAGCGGCCGATGTATGTCTGGAGGCCATTCAGGCTGCCAACAGGTTGGGAATTACCGTTTCAACGGATCTCAACTACCGGAAAAATCTATGGAAATACGGCAAGCAGGCCCACGAGGTGATGCCACTGCTGGTAGCTGGTTGTGAGGTCATTTTGGGCAACGAAGAGGATGCTGCAATGGCGCTGAACATTCACCCGGATGGGGTGGATGTGACAGCCGGCCATGTGGAAGCGGATGCCTATTTGTCGGTTTCCCAGAAAGTGATGGCTCAGTTTCCCCGCTGCCAAAAGGTGATTACCACCCTGCGGGGATCTGTCAATGCCAGCCACAATTCATGGAGCGGGGTCTTGTATGACGGCCAAAAGCTTTACAAGGCAGCAAACTACCAAATTACGCACATCGTAGACAGGGTAGGAGGAGGTGACTCGTTTATGGGAGGGCTGATCTACGGATTGCTCACCTATGGAGAGGACCTTCAGTCGGCCCTGGATTTTGCGGTAGCGGCTTCCTGCCTGAAACATACTATTTACGGTGACTACAACAGGGTTTCCGTATCTGAAGTTGAAAAATTGATGGGCGGCGACTCCTCCGGGCGCGTCTCCCGATAAAATCAATGTGCTAATAAGATAATGTGCTTATATGCTAATTGTTGGCATTTGATCTCTAAATTTATAATTTAGGAAATGTGGATAATCAAATATTCTTTACCCTTTCCCCTATTCGTTAAAAGTAAATTTCACCTTATCAAATTGGTACATTATCAAATTAGCACCTTATCAAATTAGCACATTAGCACATTAGCATTATGGCACGTTTCAAAAGATTAAAAGTTCTTCAAACAATTACCGGAACCGGAATTGTTCCCTTGTATTATCACCAGGACGCCTCCGTGGTCAAGCAGGTGGTCAAAGCCTGTTATGCCGGAGGGGCGAGGGTGTTCGAATTTACAAACCGGGGGGACTTCGCCCATGAAGTTTTTGCGGAGGTGAACAAATGGTGTCTCGCCGAATGTCCGGAGATGATGATGGGCGTCGGATCCGTGGTGGATGCAGCGACAGCAGCTCTGTACATTCAGTTGGGGGCGCATTTTATCGTTTCTCCCAGCTTGAATCCGGATATGGCCAAGGTATGCAACCGCAGAAAGATTGCCTGGATGCCTGGTTGCGGAACCCTTTCCGAAATCAATCTGGCAGAGGAGTTGGGATGTGAAATCGTTAAAATATTTCCTGGAAAGGAGGTCGGTGGACCTTCCTTCGTGAAGTCCATCCTAGCCCCGTGTCCCTGGACGAGCATCATGCCTTCGGGTGGAGTATCCCCCGACAGGGAAAACCTCGAAGCTTGGTTCAAGGCAGGGGTGGTTTGCGTGGGACTCGGCTCTCAACTTACCCCTCCGGAAGTGATTGCAAGCGGGGACTGGGGTTTTATCGAACAGAAAGTGAGAGAGGCCATGGCCATTGTGAAAGAACACAAGGGCTGAGTTCGTTCATCTTTCAGGTTTAGCTTCTGTTAATGAAATACCCGTTAAGGCATTTTCCCTGAGATTTTTGCTTCAGGACCAAAGCCTTAACGGGTATTATTTTGCTTATTTTTTTGCCACCAATTTTTCATAGCTTCCTCTCAAGGAAACAGTAACAATTCCATATGCCATTCCTATCGCGCAATAGAGTAAAATGACCAGTGCGTTGTTCCCAAAAGTGGAGCTTGGGTAGAGCTGGGTGAAGGCAAAGAAGACCGCCGAGGAGACAAACAATGCCGGGACGAAGTCGAGGAGCGCGTGGGCACGCTCCATAGAGCACATTGGTATCACTACGACAAAAACGGCCAGCGGAACGGCCCAGAAACCTGCAGAGCCCAGTAAGCCGGCGAGTTTGATGATCAGGATGGCGGATAGCACACCCATCACATATCCGATAAAGGTTCGGGCTCCTCCCTTGAGGGTGCATCCTGCCATGAAATACATGGCCCAGGCCTGAAAGGTTACCCAGCCAAATCCCTTGTTGCCGGCGATGGGCAGGTAAGGACTAATCCACTGATCGAGTGCTACAAAAGTGCAGGCCAGAAATCCAATGAAAACCGGAATGACGATAAATTTCTTGAAATCCATAGTTGTTAAAGTTTGGGATTGTCAGTTAAACAATATTAGTTTGTAAGTCAGAAACAAAATGAGTCATTTTTTTTGAAGTTTCCTAATGGGTTTTGGTTATCAACTATCGCTGCTCCCTATCAACTATGACCTCACCTCCATTGCGCTCTTCCAAATGCTGACATTGGATGGATTATTCCATTCTTCGATGTCCAAAACCCCTTAAAATTTCGGCGATGCTGAGGTGTCCTGAAAAATGAATTACAATTTGGATTTCAACAAGAGAGGGGATTGCCCATCAATTTGTATCTTTGGGCATATAATAACAACTTCCTATGGAAAGCAATTGCTATATTTATCAAAATGAAACTCCCGTGGAAGATTTGGGAGGGGGTGTGACCCGACAGATTCTTGGATACAATGAACACTTGATGATGGTGAAAGTTAGCTTTTTAAAGGGATCGATAGGTTCCCTTCATACCCATTCGCACACGCAGACCACCTATTGTGCTGCAGGTGCATTTGAATTTACGGTTGGTTCAGAGAGTCGCATCATTCGGGAAGGTGATGCAACCTACCTTGCGCCTGGGGTGTTGCACGGGGTCGTTTGTCTGGAAGAGGGAGTTTTGATTGATACTTTCAACCCCGTTCGCGAAGATTTCTTGAAATAGCCATTCTTTTTAATTTTTTGATGAGCTGAATTTTAATTGTAAGAGCCAAAATCTGTTTGACTATTTGCTCTTTCAGGAGATGCTGTGCCTATTTTATCCTGGCTAACTTAAATTAATTCAATTATTGGGGTAACCTTTATGCGGTATTTGGTATTAATTGCAGAAGACTTGTGTAAGATGTACACTTCGGGCTGCAAATCGACCTAATTTGCAGCTGGATATTTGTCTTTTTGAAAAACCTGCCTGATGACAACGTATCAAAATCTTGGTGTTTATGTGGAAGAAAATTTTACGGTGCCTACATTGGTCCAAGAGGTAGAGACTGCCTTGCCTGCCTTTGTTGGTTACACGGAAAAAGCCTCCAGAAGGATACCGGGTGATTTGATACTTGTTCCAACCAAGATTCACTCCATGAAGGATTTTGAAAATCATTTCGGCTATCCTTATGATAATGAGGTGGAAATTGAAGTTGCCACCGATGCTTCAGGGAGTTATGTGCTATCAATCGAAAGGGAACCCTCCTTACAGTACCTTTTGTATTACAGCCTTCGGATATATTTTGAAAACGGAGGGGAAACTTGTTTCATTCTCTCTGTTGGCACCTATCAATATCCACAGCAGATAATGTTAAAAGGAGCCCTGTCAGGGAAAAATTTCGGATTACTGGAAGGACTTAACAGGCTGGTTGAGGTTTCGGATGTCACCCTCCTGGTTATCCCGGAGGCTGTCAAGCTTCCTTCCAGTGATTATGCCACACTCACACAATCCGCATTACGGCAATGCTATACCCTCGGCAACAGGTTTGCCATATTTGATCTCTACGGAGGAGATTTAGTTGAGCCGGATCTCTTGCAGTGCAGGGCATTTTATGGTTCGGAATACCTGAATTTTGGCAGTGCCTACTACCCTTTTGTCAGGACTTCGATGGGTTATTGCGTCAATGAAACCGAATCCAATGTGAAGATAATCCATGGCGGAGAGTTGAGTGCGCTGCGTGAGCTAAAAGATGGCAACAAACCTCTTTACAGATTCGTTCGGAAATTCCTTCAGGAGCGCTTTGTGACCCTACCTCCCTGTGGAGCAATGGCTGGAGTATATGTTACGACAGATAAAAACAGAGGGGTTTGGAAATCACCTGTAAATACGAACCTGTTTGGCATTACGGAGCCGGTTGTCACCATTGATAACCGCAAACAGGAGATCTTGATGGATGACAGCGATTCAGGGAAATCAATCAATAGCATCAGATCCTTTACCGGAAAAGGAATTCAGATGTGCGGGGCCAGGACATTGGCAGGAAACGACAACGAATGGCGCTATATCCCGGTAAACCGATTTCTGATAATGGTCAGGGAGTCGCTGTGCAAATCGTCCAAGTGGGTAGTTTTTGAACCGAACGAGGAAGCCACATGGAGCAAGGTGCGGGCCATGATCGAAAACTATTTGATGGTAAAGTGGCAAGAAGGAGCGTTAGCCGGAACCTATTCAAGTGTGGCTTACTATGTAAAATGTGGGTTGGGAAGCACCATGTCAAATCAGGACATTCAGGCGGGTAGAATCGTCATTGAAGTAGGCCTCGCCATGCTCCGGCCGGCCGAATTTACTGTATTCAGATTTTCCCACCAGTTAAAAAAAAAATAATGAGGTTGATTCCAATGGATCGAGCATTTCAACGAACCTCTTATAACATCCGCGTTGGATTGTATCTTAGCTAGTAATGATTGGAAAATCTCCCGGATTTCCTTCCCTTTTGAGGTCGGAAACCGGGAGATGATCTCTAGGTTCGGAATTGTGTCCTCAGACGATTTTGCTGCTTTTTAACTTCTTGGTATAGTAAAAGGAGACTCCAAGTATGGTAATCCCGACAAAGATGAAGGCGAGGATACGGTAACCTACCCCCATCTTGGAAATATCGAAAATGAAAAGATGGATGACTGCTGCCAACAGGGTCAGAAAGGCCAGCCACCTGTATTTCACGTTCCGCAAAATGGCACTCATGACCATGTAAGCCACTGCTGCCAACCCCCAGGAAATGGTCACGTAATCTACGGCAACCGCTTGGTTCAGTGTGAACAACATTACGAAAAAGGTAATTATCAGGTAAAAATTGCGGATAGATGCCGTCTTCAATTCGAGTCTGCTTTGCTTCCAGTTGAGAATGCGGGCCGAGGCAATGGCAATCATTGTAAATGAAATGTTGTAGGAATCAATGGATTTTGAAGTGATCAGGTAGGCAACCAGAATCACTGTGTAGAGTAGCGTGTTCATCAGCACGATCAGATTGGATCTGAACCAGATGGCAATGGCCAGTACGACCATGCTCTGCCAGGCCAAAAACAGGTAGGAGCCCGGAAGTGCGGAATAGCCATACACGGCAATGCTAAGGGCCATAAACCCAAAATTGACATAAAAGAAGGAATCAAACCTGCTTTCGATTTTGTAGTTCAGCACGATTGCATAGATCAGGCACATCAGCGAAATTCCCAGGAAAATAAGCAGGTAATCTTTGGAATAGAAGGTCAGCACCACCAGCAGCAAGAGAATGGAGAATGCCAGACTGTTCAGGATGATGGTGGCATTGCAAACTTCAGCTGACAGCTTTCCTTGTTGTTTGAGAAAAGGAACGACCGAGTAAATTGCGCCGTAAAGCAATAAATAAATCAGGTTGTATTGTGGTGCCTTGACGGCGCCAACAGGATGACCCATTAGTGGATTACCGACCAGCCAGAGCGTATGACCGATGTAAATGATGAAAATGGAAAGAATCAAGAGCGAATCCCACCCGTGCCTGTACAACAAATAAATTACCGTGATCGTTGCTGCCACGAAGAGCAATAAGGTTGCCTGTGTCTGGTCAATGAAAAGTGCGGTTACTATCAGGAGAAAATAGGCGATGAAGCCCATTAGTTGAGATTTTGCCAAATCGGCTTTGTAGAAAAGGAAGCCAACAGAACCCAGCAACAAGGATACTACGATCCACTCATTTGTGATGACAGGGGTTTCTGTAAAGAAATGCAGCCTCATCAAGGCATAGTAAATCAATAAGTGGGCACAGATTGTGAACATAAAAGCCATATAGGTCAGGCTCTTCTTCAAAATGGTTGAGAGATAAAAAGTGAGGACAGCGGAGGAAATACCCAAAACAAAGGCAGCAATCCCCCCAAATAAATTGTTGACGAGCAGCATGGTAAAAATCATTCCAAGCAGCAACACGGCACTGCCAATCCACGCCAGTCCGTGTTCGAAAACCTTTGATTCTGAAAGTGGATTGGCAAACGCCATTTCCGGTTCGCCGGTCCCGGCTGGAAGATTCGTTTCCATCGACCTGACCTTGCTGTTACTGGACTGTAGAAGTTTTTCGACTTGTGTGAGTCGTTCTTCCAGAGAGTAGATGTGTTCCATCATCTCTCTTTGCGTCATTTTTAATTCTGCCATAAGTGTAGCGGATTAAGGTGAAAAAAAGTGACTAAAGTGAACTAAAGTGACTAAAGTGATTAGCGTACCAGAGGCGGATTGGGCATCCGACTGAAGCCCACTACTTTATGAATTTTAGTGACTTTAGTCACTTTCTAATGATCCACGGGAGTCTTCTTCCAGGGAGGGAATAGCCAAAGCAGGAAGGTCAGGATAAAGAAGGGGACTACCAGCCAGATACTGGCCATCAGGAATCCTTCCGATCCAATCAGCGAAAGCTTGAAACTGGTGAAGCCCAGAAAGCTCTTGGAAAACAGTTGACCGCCGATGACTACGTTCCAACGCATGAAGAAGATGCCAATCAGTACGAGAATACCAACTACAAAATAAATGGCTTTGCGGATGTGCGCTGCCGGCTTGTAAAACTGTAGAACTCCCAGTGTACCCAGCGGTAACATCATTCCAACTCCAATCTGCATGATCAGCAAAGTAAAGTTGAGGTGTCCGGAGATCAGCAGCGAGATGATCTCAAACGACTCCTCCGCTTCATAAAACCGGTGTATCTGATCGAGTGATTCCATCGTAAAGTCGATGATGATGATGTAAAACAGATACTTGGCTATGGTGTCAAGACAGAGCATATCTATCTTTTGTTTGCGGAGGTAGTTGATGACAATGAAAAGGACCATCACGAGGGCAATGCCCGATACCATGGCAGAAAAGAGAAAGATGATGGGCATCATTACGGTCGACCACCAGGGGTTTGCCTTGATGGACCCGAAGATGAATCCCACGTAACCGTGAAGCAGAAATGCGGAGGGAATACCGATGACAGTAACGATATAGCCCAATTTGTCATCGAGTTTGACGGATTTCGGAGAAATGTCATCGCTGCCAAGAGACAATGCCTTGTAGACGATCCGTTTGAATCCTGTCGCCGTTTTTGACCAGATCACCAGGTCAACCCGGTAATCGAACCAGATCTCGAGTAACAAGACCACCATCAGGTACCAGAGGTAGACAAAGCCAAAAATGGCCATGGCAGAGGTGAGGTGGGGGGTGATCATGATCTCCCAGGCTCTGAATGGCTGTCCAAGGTGGAAGACGAGTGGCATGGTGGCCACCAGCATAAAGGAAAAAGCGGTTAACAAAGCAATCACGTAGGTTGGTTTCAGCGATTTTACGTTGAAAACACGTTCGAGGGATGCCAGAATAAAGGCTCCGGCAACCAATCCGGTGATGAAAGGATACAATACGATCAAAACGGACCAGCTAAGTTCTATTTCGTTGGGGTAGATGAATCCATCTACCTTTGAAAGGGCCTGATATAAATGTTCAAATTCCGGATTCATATTATCTTACCTCCTGATTTAATGCGTTGTAATACAATTTACTGCCTGTGTTCAAATGGGGCTTCAGTACATACACATTTCGTGTTCGGATGAATTTGGAAATGGCACTTTCCGGGTCGTTCAAATCCCCTGAGATGCGGGCCTTGGTGGGACAGTTGTCCATGCAGGCAGGATTTAATCCTTTTTTGACCCGGTGAAAACAGAGGGTACATTTGTCGACCACGTGTTTGTCTGGGTGGAAATACCTGCAACCGTAGGGACAAGCCTGGACACAATATTTGCATCCGATGCAATATTTTTCATCGATCAGTACGATGCCCTCCTCTGTTTCAAAAGTGGCACCAACCGGACATACCTGCACGCAGGGCGACTTTGCACAGTGGTTGCACATCTTGGGTACAAAGAAGGTTTTCTCGATGTCGTCGGCTGATGTGGACTGGGTAAATCCGTCGATTCCGCCGTTAGGCGATATCACTTTGATAGATCCATCCTTCAAAATGGTATATTGTTCGACCCAACTCCTGAAAAAGAAGGGTTCCTGGGGTACATCATTTTCGATTTTGCAGGTTTTGGCACAGGTGCCGCAGCCAATGCATTTTTCAATGTCGATGGCGATACCATACCACGGTCCTTTTGGGTTCCGTTTTACTGCCGCGTACAATACGGCATCAAAAGCCGGAAGGGTGGTTGCTGCCACCAGTGTTCCGGCTGCGATCCCGGCATTCTTAAAGAAATTGCGGCGGGACAAGCTTGTCTTTTTCTCTGTCATGGCTGATGGGGGTTGTGGCATTTGATACACTTGTCTTCCGGGTGGTGATCCTTGATATTCTGCTGCGTAACCGCTTTTTCAGGCCGAGCCTTGTTGATGGAATGACACTTGCCACAGAACTCCCTGGAATCCGGCTTGAAGAGTTTTTCCAGTTTTGGATGATCCACATGCAGGTAGGCTGCACCATGGCACCCTTCACAGGAAAGATCACTGTGGTAACCCTCGTTCTTCATGGTCACGATGGTATCGTGGCAACTGACGCAAGCCTTGTTCCCGACAAACTTAACCTGATGAGCAGCTATCTCATCAATTGCTTTCCCCCTGTAATGACCAAACTGGCCAAAAGAGACAGGTGTGAGCAGATGTTTTAGGAGTAAAAACAGCAATACAATCAATACTCCAAGCATTAACAATCGCTTCAGATGTAATGGCATACAATTGATTCTTGTTTAGTTGTTTGGTTATATAACATTCCAAATATATAAATATATCCATACAAAACAAATAAATGGCTGATTAATAGCACTTAAGTAGAATGATTCTTGATAAATAATTTGATTTCGATTGGATCACCTCTTAAAAAGCGTAACGCCCTACTCACTTTGTCGTATACTTCACCAAATTTTCATCGCAGGGTATTTCCCATAACTTCCTTCCTGCTGTATTTAAATGCATACCTGATTCACACCAAACGGAAATGAATAGCTGGGGAAGGGTTTCAGTGCACTTTGATTCCAATTGACCTTAATTAAAAATCAGATACTATGAAACAAACCATATTGGGTTCTGGCGGAGCAATCGGATTGCCCCTTGCCAGGGAACTGAATAAGTTTACCGACCAAATTAGATTGGTTGGCAGAAATCCGCAAAAGGTGAATCCAATGGATGAACTTTATCCTCTCGACATCCGTAATTTTGACGGAATTTCTTCTGCGATCAAAGGTAGTGAAGTGGTCTACCTGACCATTGGCATTGAATACAAGCTGAAAGTGTGGCAAGAAGTATGGCCTCCCCTGATGAAGGCGGTGATCCAAGCCTGTCAGGAGCACAATGCCAAACTGGTTTTTTTTGACAATGTCTATATGTATGCGGAATCTGCCATCCCCTTTATGACAGAAGAGTCTCCATTACTGCCTCCAAGCCGGAAAGGAGTTGTTCGTAAGGAGATTCTTGATATGATTTTGTATGAACTGGAAAGGAATAACTTGACCGCCCTGGTGGCCAGAGCCGCCGATTTTTATGGACCGGAAAACAGAAATAGTATGTTGGCTGAAATGGTGGCCAAAAATTTACTTAAGGGCAAGAAAGCGCAAGTTTTTGGCAATCCGGATAAAATCCATACGTATACCTATACGCCCGATGCAGCCAAAGCAACTGCGCTGCTGGGTAATACGCAGGATGCCTTCAATCAGGTTTGGCATCTGCCTACCACCAGGGAGAAAATTACTGGCCGTCAATGGATTGAACTCTTTGAACAGGAACTTAATTTGAAGCCTGGCATTCAGCAAGTTCCCAACTGGTTACTTTATGTGTTGGGTCTGTTTATTCCAGTGATGAAAGAATTTCCCGAAATGATGTATCAGTATGATCAGGATTATGTTTTTGACAGCAGTAAATTCGAAAAGCGGTTTGGAGACATGGTTACCTCACCTCAGAAAGGTGTCAAGGCAACACTGGAAGATCTCAAAATAGATACGGATAATATCGTGAAAAAATGAGAGATTGTCGACGGCTTTTGGGTTGTGTCCTTACATTTACCCTCTTTTTGATTGTCATTCCTTGTGCCGCTCAGATTAATAACGAGCAAGTGGTATACAGCATCCAGACCAAAGATGGAAACGGATATACCGGATATGTGGTATCCAGCGACTCCCTGAAACTCCTTTTCCGGGATAAGAAATTGGGAGAGATCGCTATAACGAAGAGAGAGATTAGTAAAATGGCTCCCCTGGATGCCAAACAACTTAAAAAAGGGAAATACTGGGCTGGTAATCCCCAATCTACCCGCTATTTTTTCTCGCCTGATGGTTATGGATTATCAAAAGGTGAGGGGTATTACCAAAATTTGTGGGTGCTTGTCAACTCATTTGCCATTGGATTGAACGATTACTTCTCCCTCGGCGGAGGAGTGGTCCCGCTGTTTCTATTTGCAGGCGCGCCAACTCCGGTCTGGCTTAATGCCAAAATGTCCATTCCTGTTGTCAGGGATAAGGTCAATCTCGGTGCGGGTATTCTTTCTGGCACCGTTTTCGGAGTCGAGAAAAGTGGATTTGGCATTTTTTATGGAATTTCGACCTTTGGTTCCCGGGATCGGAATATCAGTCTGGGACTTGGTTATGGATTCTCTGGAAGTTCAATCTCCAACGCACCCATGATCAACGTGAATGCAATGTACAGGGTCGGAGCAAATAGCTATCTTCTTACAGAGAATTATTTTTTCCCGGATGGATCCAATACTTCGCTGATGATGATGGTGGGTGCCAGACAGATCATCCGGGAAGCCGGACTGGATTATGGTTTGGTCTTTCCTGCCGGAAGTGGAATTAACAGCGGGATTGCTATTCCCTGGTTGGGGATCACCATCCCTTTCGGGAAGCGCCACTGAGATGAAATCTTGTTTAGAATCTTGCTGTGCCAAATCGAAAACCGAAATTTGAAAATCGGTTTTTATTCTTCCATCTTCGCAAAATGGCTTATCTTTGTATAAAGGTGCCCCATGAACGACGCAGATACCCTCACATACCTCAGAAATCCACAACTTGACCTGGCCTTTGACTTCGTTCAGTTTACGGGTCAGAACCTTTTCCTAACGGGGAAGGCCGGTACCGGTAAGACTACCTTTCTAAAGAATCTGAAAAGGGAATCTCCCAAACGGATGATCGTCGTGGCACCAACAGGAGTTGCTGCCATCAATGCAGGAGGTGTTACCATTCACTCTTTTTTCCAAATCTCGTTCGGGCCACAGATTCCGCAGGACCCCAACAAGCAGAGGAACGTTGCCGGTTTTGCAGAGGGAAATTCGGGTGAAGGCATCAAACGATTCAACAGGGAGAAAATCAACATCATCCGCAGTATGGATCTGCTGGTGATTGACGAGATCAGCATGGTTCGCGCCGATGTGCTGGATGCCATCGACGAGGTCCTGAGGAGGTACCGCAACCGCTACAAACCATTTGGTGGGGTACAGTTGCTAATGATAGGCGACCTGCAGCAATTGGCACCCATCGTCAAGGAGGAGGAATGGGAAATCCTGAAAGCCTATTACGACACCTCCTTCTTTTTCAGTAGCCGCGCACTCCGGCAGTCGACCTTTAAGGGAATCGAATTGAAACACATCTTCCGGCAAAGCGATCAGCGTTTCATCGATCTGCTGAACAAGGTGCGCGACAACCAATTGGATGCGGAGACCTTGCTGGAGTTGAACAAAAGATATCAACCGGGGTTCAATCCGGATGAAAAGGAGGGATACATTACCCTCACGACCCACAACTACCAGTCACAGCAGATCAACAGTTTAAAATTGGGTCAGCTGGAAAGTGCCTCCTTCAAATTTACTGCCGAAGTATCCGGCGAATTTCCTGAGTACTCCTTTCCTACAGATATGGAGTTGGAATTGAAGATTGGTTCGCAAGTGATGTTCGTGAAAAACGATCCTTCTCCCGCCAAACGGTTCTTTAACGGAAAGATAGGCAAGATTACCGAGGTGGAAGAGGACCAGATCGAAGTGATGTGTCCGGGCGAAGATACAGTCATCCAGGTCGAAAGGCTGGTCTGGCAAAACACAAAATATGCACTCAACGATGCCACCCAGGAGATTGAAGAGGAGGTGATCGGGACCTTCAGCCAGTTTCCGCTCAAACTGGCCTGGGCCATTACCATTCACAAGAGTCAGGGACTGACCTTCGAAAAGGCGATCATCGATGCGCGCTCCTCCTTTGCCCATGGACAGGTCTATGTGGCCCTTAGCCGGTGCAAAACCATAGAAGGTCTGGTCCTAAGCTCGCCGATTGCCATTCACAGTGTAAAAAGCGATTCAACTGTTGCGCAGTTCAGCGAAGAGGTGGAGCAAAATCAACCCGGAACCGCAGAACTGGAACAATCGAGGAAGGAGTATCTGCAACAGCTGATCAGTGAACTGTTCGATTTTAAGCCGATCCTAAGGCAGATTCAATACCTGCAGCGACTCTGGACCGAGCACAACTCGCAGTTGCTGGGCTCAATGAGTTTCGTACTTCGCGGGATGATCTCTCCCCTGCAGGAGGAGGTCATTGAGGTTGCAGGGCGTTTTGAAAATCAAGTGCGGCAATTGATTGCAAATGGTTCGAAACCAGAGGAAAGTGAATTGCTGCAGGAACGAATCAGAAAAGCCTCCGAATTTTTTTATGCAAAGCTAGAGGGGCTTCTGGAACAACCACTATCTGACGCTACCATCGAATGCGACAACAAGGCCATTCGCAAAAGCCTGAATGAGGCAGCTGACAAACTTCACAAGGAGATCAACCTTAAAAAGATCTGCATTGCCCACTGCAAATCAGGATTTGATACCAAATCTTTTTTGGAAACCCGGTCCAAAGCTGCCATTGAAGTGGAAGAGCGTGTTCGTGGAAGCAAGCGAAGTGAGAGTCCGGCAGCCTTCTCGGTAAATGCCGATTTTTATTCCCAGCTCAAGCGGTGGCGAAATGAAAAGGCAGAATTGTTGCAGGTAGAAGTGGCACGAATTCTATCTCAGAAAACCCTTCTGGAGATTGTTCAGAAACTTCCGGTAACCGGCAAGGAGCTGAAAGAGGTGAAAGGGATGGGAGGAGTCAGGATGAAGCAGTTTGGCCGTGAGATCCTAGAAATGGTCTTGGGATACCGCAGTCAGCACGGTTTTCACATTCCGGCGGAAGCCGAAAAAGAGGCTGAAAAAGCTGGATTGGACTCCAAACAACTCACCTACGATTTTTTTAAAAATGGACTATCCATCCCGGAGATCGCCCGTGGCCGGCAACTGGCTGTTTCAACCATCGAAAATCACCTTCTTGGATTCGTTGGTAGCGGGGCCATCTCCATCGAAAGCCTCGTCGAAAAGAGAAAGGTAAAAGCCATCGAGGAGTGCATGGAACTCCACAATTTCAGACAGGTAAGTGACTTGAAGTCCAAACTTGGCACGGAGTTTAGCTACGGCGAAATCAGATTTGTTTTGAAATACCTGGAAGGAAGAAACGAATAAATATTTTGGATTTTCGATTTTTGACCTACTTTGCAGGACGGAAAACACATTTTTCTGCCATGCTTGCAATTATGGAATATTTCGTAATTTGCAACTCATTCTAACGGTATCCGGAACTGAAAACAGATAATACGACGCCTTTTATCCTTTTCAACCAGATCAAAACTATTCTATGAAGAAATTTATCCTGGCATTCGATCAGGGCACGACCAGTTCGCGCGCCATTGTTTTTGACCACGATGGATTACCTGTGGCTACCGCCCAAAAGGAATTTACCCAAATTTATCCCGAACCTGGATGGGTCGAGCACGATCCGGAAGAGATCTGGTCGACGCAGGCAGGTGTTGGCATGGAGGCTATTTTCAAGGCGGGATTAAGTGCCAACCACATTGCTGCCATCGGTATTACCAACCAACGGGAAACTTCCGTCGTTTGGGACAGGAAAACAGGTCAACCATTGTACAATGCAATTGTTTGGCAGGATCGCCGCACGGCAGATTACTGCGACCAATTGAAGAAAGAAGGTTACGGGCAAATGATTCTGAACAAAACTGGATTGATCCCGGATGCCTATTTTTCCGCCACCAAAATAAAGTGGATACTGGATCACGTGGAAGGCGCACGTAAACTGGCCTCAAAGGGCAGACTGGCATTTGGCACCATCGATAGTTGGCTGATTTGGAACCTCACCCGGGGGAAACTGCATGTAACGGATGTCTCCAATGCCTCCCGGACCATGCTGTTCAACATTCACACCCTTTCATGGGATGCCGAACTGCTTGACCTGTTCGATATCCCAGCCAATATGTTGCCGGAGGTCAAATCCTCCAGCGAACTATATTGCCATACCGTGGGGCCATTTCCTTCGCCAATTCCCATCTCAGGCATTGCCGGAGACCAGCAATCGGCTCTTTTTGGCCAGATGTGCATCGAACCAGGTATGGTCAAAAATACCTATGGAACAGGTTGTTTTATGATGATGAATATTGGAAATCAGCCTATTGAGTCAAAAAGTAAATTACTTACTACAGTAGCCTGGAAAATAGGGAGTGAAACCACCTATGCGCTTGAAGGCAGCATCTTTATTGGTGGTGCAGTGGTTCAATGGTTACGTGACGGACTTGGCATCATTCGTGTTTCAAACGATGTAGAAAAACTGGCAGCCAAAGTCAAGCACAGCGATGGAGTATACTTTGTTCCGGCTTTTGCCGGCCTCGGTGCCCCCTACTGGAACCAGCATGCCAGGGGTACCTTGACGGGTATTACGCGTGGTACTTCTGCAGCACACATCGCACGGGCGGCAATCGACAGCATTGCCTACCAGACGCTGGAGGTGCTGCTTGCCATGCAAAAGGATTCAGGAGTCAGTATCACCGAACTGCGTGTAGATGGTGGCGCTACCGTGAACAACGGTTTGCTGCAGTTTCAGGCCGACCTTTTGCAATCGGATGTGATCCGACCGCAGATCACTGAAACAACGGCCCTTGGGGCCGCTTATCTCGCCGGACTTGCTGTCGGATACTGGAAGGATGTGCACGAAATCAAAAAACAGTGGAAACTCGACAGAACCTTTTCTCCCGGCATTCACGCGAGTGAAACCACGCTTCTGATCAAAGGCTGGCACAGGGCAGTAAGGGCTGCAGAGGCTTGGGCGGGCGAAGAATGAGTACTTAGACTACTTCTTTTTTTAAGAACAAACTAAAATCAGATACCTATGAACCCATTTTTCGGAGAATTTTTTGGTACGGCCATCATCCTCTTGCTGGGTGGAGGCGTTGTCGCCAATGTATCGCTCGACAAGACCAACGGGCACAACAGCGGATGGATCGTCATCACCTTTGGTTGGGCCATCGGCGTATTTACAGGGGTGCTCTTCGCGGCTCCAATCAGTGGAGCCCACCTGAATCCTGCGGTTACGCTGGCCTTGGTGTTGGCTGACAAGTTCCCTGCATCCCAGATTCCACTTTATTTTACGGCTCAATTGCTGGGTGCTATGTTTGGAAGTGGTTTGGTGTGGCTGGCCTATAAAAAACAATTCGATGCCACCTCCGATGCAGAGGCCAAGATGGCTGTTTTCTGCACCTCCCCGAGTATCCGGAGTTATGGTTACAATATCCTGACGGAATTAATAGGTACACACATGCTTACCATGGCAGTGCTTTACATGGCTGCTCCACAGGTAGGTTTGGGAGCCTTGAGTGCACTGCCTGTTGCACTGGTTGTACTCGGTATCGGACTCTCACTTGGCGGACCTACCGGCTATGCCATAAATCCCGCCAGGGATCTGGGACCACGTATCATGCATTATTTCCTGCCCATCCCCAACAAACGCACCAGCGACTGGAAATATGCCTGGGTACCAATTCTTGGGCCAATGCTTGGAGCAGCCTCTGCGGCAGCATTGTTTTTGATACTGAAGAGTTTTTAGAAAAGAGTACTTCGAGTACTTAAAGTTGGGAGCTCCGAAAACTCGAAGTACTCCACACTCGAAGTACTCGAAGTATTTTTTATTTTAGCATCACCTCGATTACAGGTATTTCCATAGGCGGTTTCAAAACAGGAAGCTGTAGGTTCACGGTTTTGCTCTCCTCCCCATTGCCAGTGCGATATTTCACCTCGGAAGCATCGTGCAGAAACTGGATGTATTTGATCTTATCCGCCATATTCTTCATCTTCAGGTTTCCCATTGGATAGGAGAGCAGGTGGATGTAGAGCCTGTTCGTTTTTGCATTGTAAGTAAGCAGTGTATTGTCGGGAGCAACGAACTCGGCAGGTGCCTCAGTACATCCATAGATGGAACGGTTGTTGTATTTCATCCATTCACCCATGGCATGTAAGCGCTCCTGGGCGCGGTAATCAAAGAGTCCGCGGGCAGTTGGTCCGACGTTTAGCAACAGGTTACCTCCCTTGCTGACAGATTCAATCAGCAGTTCCAGCAATTGAGCCGGACTCTTCCAACTGGTTTCATCTCTGAAATAACCCCAGGATCCGGAAAAGGTCTGGCAGGTTTCCCAGGCGACTTTCTTGCCATTGCGCTCCGGCCATTTTTCCACTTTGTATTGTTCGGGAGATTCAAAATCCCAGCCATAGTCCTTGTCTTTCAGATCCAGTCGATCGTCGATGATGATGCCGGGTTGCAAGGTGCGGACCATCTTCAATAGATCCTCAGAACCCCAGTCGTCGCGTCCCTTTCCGTTTTTGCCGGGGAAAGAGAAGTCAAACCAGATGACATCTATTTGACCGTAATTGGTCAGCAATTCACGAACCTGGTTTTTGAGGTATTCGCGGTATTTGGCCATATCCTTGCCTTTATTTAAGCGGGCATAGGCCGAATCCGACTCCTGTCGCTGCGGGTGTACCCTGTCGATGGTATAATCAGGATGGTGCCAGTCGATCAGCGAGTAATAAAAACCGACTTTCAGCCCTTCTCCTCGCAATGCTTCAACATATTCCTTGACAACATCCCGGCCGAATTTGGTATTTGTCGACTTGTAGTCTGTGAACTTTGAATCAAAATTGCAAAATCCTTCGTGGTGCTTGGCCGTCAGTACCACGTACTTCATACCAGCCTCTTTGGCCATCCTTGCCCACTCTTTTGGATTGTAGAGATCGGGATTGTACGCTTCGAAATATTTCTGGTACTGCTCGTTGGTCATTTTTTCGTAGTTCTTGACCCATTCGTGCCTGGCAGGGAGGGCATACAATCCCCAGTGGATAAACATCCCAAAGCGGGCATCCGTCCACCAGGCCATTCGTTTGCTTTTCTGTTCGGGTGTTTCCGTTTTGTAGTCGACCTGGGCGATAGACTGAACAGACAAAAGGGTCAGCAACAAAAGACCCATCAACCTGATTGTGAAAATCTTCTTCATTTGATTTATTATTTGTTTGGAAAGTGGAAGTTTCGATTCTAAAAGTAATGAAAAGTAAGGGGAAAGCAGAATTTGAAAGGAAAATCCGATAAAAAATTTAGCTGATTGTATTAAATGTTACCACAACGTTTGGTCCTGCTATTTGTATTCCTTCATGGATCAGCAATACTGCCTGAAAACGAGGAAGGCCAAATCCGCTGGGCTGATGGCGGTGATTGAAAATCCTCACCAGCAAAAGGATGACCAGCAACAGGATCAAAAGTAGTCTGATGAATCTTGAATTATTTCTTGTGCCTTGCATGTTGAGAATTTATATCAACCCTTGGAACTTTATTGAAAAATCAAAAATTTGTGACTCAGCCATACACAGCAGGCGTGAATTGCTGCAGCTGGCTGAGTCGCAGTATCAATCATCCTATTCTTCCAGCAGATTCACCTCCCTGATACTGCCGGATTTGGTATTCATGCGCAGCGTTTTGATCTCGAAGGGACGGAAGCTACCGCTCCACTTGCGTTTAGCGAATGACAGATCCAGAATGGCTGTCACGGCAGTGCCATTGGTTTCCACACAGCGCAAAATGAGGTCTTCTCCGTTTTCTGACTGTTTAACGGCAGATACGATTACATTCTCTGCGTCCACAGAAAGGAAAGAACCCGATTTTGGCATCGTACCCCTGTGAATACCCTGGTACATTGGAATGGAAGGAGCCATAAACTCCTCGGCAATCCGTACGATGTTGTTTTGTTGCCAACTTCCGCTGTGCGGAACCAACTTGAGTTTCAAAGTTTGAATTCCCTGATCCTGCCAGAGATGTTCGGCCTTCATGTCGAGTACCCTGGGATTGTGGTGGGCATAAACCGCCGCACGGGCTACGGAGATCCGGAGATCGTTTCCGGCTACGCTGTATCCGTATTTGGCATCATTGAGAACCGTCAACCCGTAGGTTGCAGAACCGCGTTTGCCTGTCACATCGATCCATCGCTGACCGGGATCTTCGTTGCCATTGGTATCGCGAACGATGGAGCCGTAAGAGGTTTCGTAGGTGGCCACCGGAGCATCCACAGCTACCGGGAAGGAAAATTTAACCATCTTGAGGTGCTCGTGCCAATCGAGTGAAACAGCTGCTTCCGGATTTTTGGAATCGGCGCAGAGGGTCCAGTCGGTGGTGAGGATGGAGTTACCATATGTAGTGATGGAACGGATCTTTCCACGCAGTGGTCCATCTTCCAGGACGATAAGTTTTGCATTGCCAAAGGCACCGATCTCCTTGTTGTAGGTTTTGATATCGTGGCTCCACGTATCACTCGGATCGTCGATGATGATTGCTCTGCAACCCGTTTCACCTCCGGCAAACAGCTCTTTTCCTGTTGCCTTGTCGAAAAGCCCGATGGTGCCGTTGTAGGAGATGGTTAGTCTGACCAGGTCATTCTCAAGGCTGTTTTCTGTCACTTTTACCACACTTTTCAGTGCCGGATTTTCGGCATCCCAAAGCCGGATCTGGCGGTAACCCATGGCTGGAACCATGAGGCTCACCACGAGTTTCTTGCGGCTGCCTGCTTCAGAGGAGCCAGCTGTCCATTGGTGGGGGAGGGCATTTCCCTTTTCATCGTCCACCCTGGAGGATTTGTGCATCGTTCCCCAGTTGTAATCGTATTCGACTCTGCCTTTAACCTCCCAGGCATGGGAATTGTAAACCAATAGGTACTGTGAATCTGGATCTTCGGTGGGGACCTGCCATTCCAGTTTCTGAACGGCCAGGAAAGTAGCCTCGTGGGCCACATCCTGCGCGTGACCGTGTCCTTCACGGGCATCCTGCGAGTGATCGAAGAGGGAAGAGCCGGCCAGCGAGTCGTGGAACTGCAAAAACAACACCTTGTGCCAAGCTGAGGTGAATTCCTGTTTCGGATAATGGGAACCCCAGGCAACAGAACCGATGGCCGTAACTTTCTCTGCCGTGACGAGTGCCGATTCAGACAATCGGTTGCCTTTCTTGATGGCGGATTCGGCCGTATAGCAACCAACTGCGTGGTGTTGCAGGTCGTCATTTACCACAGGTAGTTGCAGGCTCTTGTCGTCTCGCACCTCCTTGAAATAGATCTCCGGAGTGCTGTAGAGGACCTTGGGGGCTCCCTTTTCAACTTTCAGGTCGTTGATGGAGCTTATGTTAATCTTGGTGGCACCGCCTCCGTGGTCGCCGGCACCGTAATAGGCCATGAAACTCTTCATCGGCTGTTCGGCATACTGCGCGACCAGGTTCTCTACGCGTGTGTGGACCGAGCCGCTGTCGTTGTAACCAAACTGGATGCGATAGGTCAACACTTTGGTGCCATCCGTTCCCTGCCACCAAAATAGGTCGGAAGGAATGGACTTTTCGCGGATTCCCGGACGCATGAAAATGTAGTTTTCCATTCCCTGGGATTTGATGATCTGCGGCAAGTTGCCTGTATGCCCAAAGGAATCCGGATTATAGGCCACTTTGGAACGGCGTCCGAGCAGTTTCAGCAGCGTCTGCTGACCGTAGAGTCCCTGTCGTACCATGGCTTCCCCGGAAGGGATGTTCATATCGGGTTCGACCCACCACCCACCGACGGAACACCAGCGTCCTTCTTCGACCCTTTTGCGGATCTCTTTCAACATGGCCGGATCGTTCTCGGCAATCCAATGGTAAAATTGGGCAGAGCTGGCCGTGAATTTGAAGTCGGGGGTCTCCTTCATCCGGTCGAGGGCTGCGGAAAAGGTGCTGTGCACAACGGCGATCCCTTCCGACCAGTTCCAGAGCCAAACTGGATCGATGTGTGCCTGTCCGATCATGTGGATCCTGAATTTGGGTGCATTGGCCGACCAATTAAAATCTGCCGGCAAGCCATTGGCAAATAAATTGGTGGCAGGCGCCAACGCAAGCAATGCCGTACCGGAAGCCGCACCTTTGAGAAAACGCCTGCGTGAAAGCTGTGATTTTGATTTGGTGTTGTTGTCCATTTTGTAGTAGTTGTATTAATTTGAAATTTAGATAATTTGAAAATTTGAT
>CAINVV010000065.1 GCA_903854235.1 uncultured Bacteroidia bacterium
GTTCTGCTAGCTTCTGCTCCTTGTAGAGATCTACGCCATAAAACGAGAGATCCTGTTCAATCACCAGCAATTCCTTTACCCCTTTTTCTGCAAGTGCGGCAGCCTCAAGCACGAGATCCTCCATCGGGATCGATCTGTGCTTTCCGGTCATGCCCGGAATGGCGCAATAAGAGCATTGCCTGTTGCATCCTTCAGAGATCTTCAGGTAGGCATAGTGGGTGGGAGTCGTCTGGTAGCGCTGGTGGGAAAGGCTCATCTTGTAATCCGCCTTGAGACCTTCCACCATCTTTTTAACTTGAAATTTTCCGTAATAACCATCTACTTCCGGAATTTCCTTGATCAAATCGTCTTTGTATCTTTCAGAAAGACAGCCAAATACAAATATTTTATCAATTTGTCCATTTTTTTTCCCCTCCACAAATTCGAGGATCGAATTGATCGACTCTTCCTTGGCATCCAGGATAAATCCGCAGGTGTTGATGGCCACGATGCGCGCATCCTCCACTCCTCCATCGTGCACTACCTGGTATCCATTGGCAGCCATCTGGGAAAGAAACAGTTCCGAATCCACCAGATTCTTGGAGCAGCCCATGGTGACTACGTTGATGCGTTTGGCCATTTTTTATTTTTCATTTTTCACTTAAACAGCGAATCCACAAACTCGGTCCGGTTAAAGATCTGGAGATCATCCAATCCTTCGCCAACGCCAATGTATTTAACAGGTATTTTAAACTGATCGGAGATGCCAATCACTACTCCGCCTTTGGCGGTACCATCCAGCTTGGTAAGGGCAAGTGCCGTGACCTCTGTAGCCAGCGTAAACTGTTTGGCCTGTTCAAAGGCATTTTGTCCGGTAGAACCATCCAATACGAGCAGTACCTCATCCGGTGCATCCGGAAATACCTTCTGCATCACCTTTTTGACCTTGGATAGTTCGTTCATCAGGTTGATCTTGTTGTGCAATCGTCCGGCCGTATCAATGATGA
This sequence comes from uncultured Bacteroidia bacterium, assembly GCA_903854235.1. GTDB lineage: Bacteria > Bacteroidota > Bacteroidia > Bacteroidales > Prolixibacteraceae > CAINVV01. The sequence goes on from CAINVV010000065.1 coordinate 987, forward strand.
CCACATCGCTCCCTGCCGCTTTGGCGGAGAGGAGGGTGTCGTAGGCAACCGACGCGGGATCCGAACCCATCTGCTGCCTCACAATGGGCACACCTACCCGGTCTGCCCAGATCTGCAGTTGCTCGATGGCAGCCGCCCGAAAGGTATCGCCGGCTCCCAGCATTACAGATTTTCCGGCCGCCTTGAACTGATGAGCCAGTTTCCCGATCGTGGTGGTTTTGCCTACGCCGTTTACGCCAACTACAAGAATCACATAGGGATTTCCAGTTTTGGGCAGATCAAAATCTGCCACCTCATACGAGTTGTTCTCCGCAAGCAGGGCTGCAATTTCACTGCGCAGGATGCCGTTTAGTTCCGAAGTACCAACATACTTGTCACGCTGTACCCTTTTTTCTATTCGTTCAATGATTTTGAGCGTCGTATTGACTCCCACGTCAGAGGAGATGAGAATCTCTTCCAGACTGTCGAGTACGTCGTCATCCACCTTTGTTTTGCCGATGACAGCCCGTGAAAGCTTGGAAAAAACACTCTCTTTCGTCTTTTCAAGCCCCTTGTCAAGACTCTCCTTTTTGGATTTTGTAAAACTGAAAATACCCATGGTTCAATATATTGTGGTAAAGATAGGAACAAAACAGCTTCCAAATCTAAGGTTTGCCGATCAACCGGTTAAAAAAAGAAAGCTCTCATCAAAACTGACGAAAGCTTACTTTTAATTTCTTAAAGTATGAACTACTTCTTGGCAAAATATTCTTTTACCTGTTCGTTGGGAACAATCTCCTCAACAAATGTATAGGCACCGGACTTTTCCGATTTAACCATTTTGATAACCTTGGAATATGCTTTCCCGGCACCTTTCTGAAGGGATGCAACTACTTTCTTTGCCATAGCTCAATTATTTTATTTCGCGGTGTACGGTAATACGTTTCAAAATAGGATTGTATTTCTTCAACTCAAGACGTTCCGGTGTATTTTTCCGGTTCTTTTTTGTTACATATCTTGATGTTCCAGGAAGACCACTTGCTTTGTGTTCGGTACATTCGAGGATAACCTGTTGTCTGCCAGCTTTCTTAGCCATTGTTCAGTACTTATTAAAAATTTTCAATAAAGCCTTTTGCCTTCGCCTCTTTCAAGGTAGCGTTCAAGCCGTTTTTATTAATTGTTCTCAACCCGGCGGCTGATACATTCAGTTTGATCCAACGGTCTTCTTCCGGAAGATAAAACCTCTTGGTGAAGATGTTCACCATAAATTTCCTCTTGGTTCTCCGTTTTGAGTGAGAAACATTGTTCCCAACCATCACTTTCTTACCTGTAATCTGACAAACTCTAGACATTATGCGTATTTTTTAATCTGATGTCCCACTTTTTTTAAACAGTGTGCAAAGTAACGACTTTTTGTTTTAATAATCAAACAAAGGTGAATAATTTATTCCAAGTTTTTTCGGGATAAAGATTTATCCATTCAGATCGTGTGGCATTACGAAAAAGGAGATCGGATTTGGCAAATCTAATATCTTGCAAAACAGTTAGATGGCAGATAGTGTAGATTCATTTTTACCCATCATTTTGTGATAAAAATAATTGATGGTTACCCTTAACCTAACAGCTGTTCCTACGTAAAAAATAGAAATGAATCGGGGGTTCCCCAGCGTTAATTCCGGGATTTGCGAAATCAGGGATCCTTCTCTTTTCATTACCTTTGAACGAAATTTTGCGGTAAACTGTGGCACAAAAGAGCATATCCTATTATCCCACTTTCTGGCAGGCTGTGAATCTGATCGTCCTGTATACTTTTTTACAGTCGGTGATCGATTTCCCTCTTGCCTTGTACGATTACCAGCACGGCACCGACTGGTTGCAGGAGCCCTGGCTCAAACTGCCAGTTTTCTTCGGAACCACCGCCATCATTCTGTTGCTAGGAGCCAAGTATTCTGGTTTGCCCTACCGGGAAATCTTCCCCCTGAGGTTTTTTTACTGGTTGGTCATTCCTGCAATTTTCCTATCCCTTATTGCCCTTCAGTTTTTTATGAATGAGATCACTCTTCATGTCGAGAAGGTTCTGCCCCCACCAGGTTGGTTTATGGAGTTGTTCAACCGACTCTTCGAATCAGATTATGGCATCTGGGTTGGGGTTTTAAGGGTGGTCGTACTTGCTCCAATAGTCGAGGAGCTGATATTCAGGGGAGTCATCTTCTCCGGATTTCAGCGAATCTATCCTGCATTCTGGGCAATTTTCTTTTCTGCCTTGCTTTTTGCCCTGTTTCATCTGAACCCCTGGCAACTGGGTCCAACCTTCCTGCTTGGCTTATTGCTTGGCTTTGTGCGGCTTCGTACGGGTTCGCTCTTGGCGGCCATCTTTACCCACGCACTTCACAATGGAATGATCTTTTTGGAGGTGTATAATCCGAAATCGATGTTGAATCCTGGCTGGATGCAACCCGGGAAACTGCTGGGATACCTGATCAGTTCCCTGTTGCTTGTCTGTGGAACGGTCCTGATCTTTTACCTGACGGGGAGGAAAAAGGCCATCTGATCCTTCTGACAGATACTGCGAACCTGTTTTTCTTCCAATCTCTTCCTACCAACCAATTGAAGTGTTTCAAGGGAAATTGCTATATTTATGGATTGAACCAACCATCCTTCAAAAGCTTTACGGAGCAAGGAAGGAAAAAAAGTAACAATCAGATGGCTAAACTTATCATTACTAAAACCGTTCGTACAGCAGGCGATATCGAGATTATTGTCGACGGTCAGAGGCTGGGGATTGTCGCAGACAATGGTACTGCCGAATTCGAAGTTTCTGCCGGAGCACACCAACTACAGGCCAAATTGAAATGGATGGGTTCAACAGGTTTCTCCATGGTCTGCAACGATGCCCTTACCACGAATCTTGTGATATCAGATAACCCTTATATCCATTATTTTGCCGTCTTTTACATCGTTCCAATCCTATTCTACCTGAATATGTCCAGGGATGGCGTCTATCCTTTTTCTCCCTACTATCTGCCGCTGCCCATCGTGATTTACTACCTCTATTTCTTCACGGCAGGCAGTCACAAGCGAATGATGATCAAAAAGCTTTAGACGGAAGATACTGGTGCTTGCGCGGAAAGATAGCGTACGTTGGTTGCATGGCTCGGTTAACCGGTTGAAATGAACTAAATTGATAAACAGATGAATCTATTTTATAAAATTTGCCCTTCCTGCAGTAAGCACTTGCCTTTCGATGTTTTTTCCTACAGTGGCAAGATCTTCCGTTGTCCCAAATGCGGCGAATTGCTAGCCGATGACCCCAAAAGGAACTGGGTTGGATTCTTCCTGATTATGCTGGGTTTTACCAGTGCAGCTTTGGTTAGGCATTTCCTCAGAACCTCTCTTATTTCAGGTATGCTGATCATTACGTTCAGCTTCGTGATATGGCTGTTTTTCAAAAGACTGATGATCGTCAAAAAGGATTTGGTCATCAAAAACAAGGAAACCAACGAAATCTCCTACATCGACCATAGCGAATGGGAGGAGATCCTCGCCAATGCTGCAGGCAAGGAAAACCCCTTTGAAATAACAGAGTACCTGTAGAACTGCTATCTTTGGTTTACATGCAATGGAGGTAGCTCTCCACCAGTTTGCCTATCTCCTCATGCTTTCCATACAATTCTTCACTGAGGTGACTGTCGTCGTAGGATTTCAAATGCCGGATAAAACGGTCGATGGTCCCTTTCGGAAAGATATTCTTGCTTTCGTAGAAGACACGATCCCGCTCCAGCGCTTCGGCAGAGCTCCAGCACGAATCGGGCAGATGCTTCAATTTTTCGGCGGTAGCTTTGTTCTCCTCCTTGAAGATGTTGACACCTACATAGAGTTGTTTCGCCTTGACGAGAGCGTCGGGCATCTCCAGCCCCAGTTGCGCCGCCATCAGGATCCCCGCCATCAGATGGTAGAGGTCGGCTGAACCATCGGCCGCCCGGAATTCTACCGTTTGCTTGCCTGGAATATAGGGGACATCGTACCTTTCGTGGGGATTGGCATCCTTGATCATGTGCGTCTTGGCGATCCAGCCGAGGGGTACCCTCACCAGGGCCGACCGGTTCGTGTCTCCCCAGCAAATGTTGGTGGGAGCCTCCTGATGTGGCACCAGCCGCAGGTAGGAGAGGGGTATCGTGTTTCCAAAGGCGGTGAGGGAGGCAGCCTTGTCGAGCAATCCAACCATGATTTTTCGGGCGGTATCGCTGATGCTTTTTTCATCCACCATGCAGTTGACCCCATCCTTTTCTACCATCATATGGATGTGCAGTCCGCTGCCGGCCTTGCCAACCGTTATCTTTGGAGTGAAGCTGACATTGACGCCATATTTCTGCCCCAGCATCCGAAGGATCCATTTGGCGATCAGCAACTGCTCGACTGCTTCTTCGGGCTCTACCGGCTGGAATTCGATCTCGTGCTGTTCGTAAAAATGGGAATCACTGGTGAAATTGCCCACTTCAGAGTGTCCGTATTTGATTTTGCCCCCCGTTTGGGCGATAAGGTTCATCGCTTCCGTGCGCAGGTGCTCCCACTTGGAGAAGGGACGCGAATTGTGGTATCCCTTCTGGTCGACGGCCGGATAGTGCTCATCCACTTCACTAACTATATAAAATTCTAGCTCACCCATCGCCTTGAAAGTAAATCCTGTAGCCCGCTTGAACTCAGTGTTGGCTTTGCGCAGGATGTATTCTGGAGCACTCTCGAGTGGTTTCCCCTCCTTGGTATAAAACGAGCAAAGCAGATCCAGGGTAGGTACTTCGGCAAAAGGATTGACGTAGGCAGTACGGAATTTGGGAATGACATACAGGTCGCTGGAGCAGGCCTCAATGTAGGAAAACAGGCTCGAACCGTCTACTCTTTCCCCGGTTGCCAGAATGGATTCAAGGTAGTCCTTGCTGGTGATGACGAAGTTGAGGGTCTTTAGTTTGCCGTCTTCTCCTGCATAGCGGAAATTGACCATCTCAATGTTGTTCTCCTCTATGTACCGGATGATGTCGTGCCGGTTAAATTCTGAGGCAGGTTTACGGAGGTATTTTACCAGTTTATTGGGATTCAGTACGATTTCAAGTTCTCTCATCGGATGGGTCTGTTTAAGTTCGAATTACGGAGTGCAATTTCAGCATTTAGCAACCCTTTATCTATGACGATTCTCAATATTTTGATGAAAAGTATCTGCTCATTATATGTCCTGGTATGTTTGCCATTTTTCCAAAAGATTGTACATTTGCAACGCTGAAAATCGGGGTGTAGCGCAGCTTGGTAGCGCGCGTCGTTCGGGACGACGAGGCCGCAGGTTCAAATCCTGTCACCCCGACATAGATACACTGAATATCAACGCTTTAGATCGAATTTTGAACACATTTTGAACTTTTCTAAGGTTGTTGGCGATTTTGGACATAATTAGGAGGTGACTTCCATCGTAAGGCTTCAAAAGGACTGATTATAAGGGTGAGTAATGTTACAAGTATCACATTTAGTGTCTTTTAAGGCAATTATCCAACTTATTTTAATTAAAATTTCTTTTGGTATTCTTGTACCAGTATCTAATTTTGTACATCACTGATATAGTCATGATTGTTGTTTTGAAGATTTCTCCTAATTAATTTTTTAATTAAAATTTATTCAAAATCAACTCAGTCATGGACTAACTCA
>CAINVV010000066.1 GCA_903854235.1 uncultured Bacteroidia bacterium
AGGTCCGTCAACTTTGGAAGAAAGGTGTCCGGGTCATTGTCTGGAACGGTTGCTTCTGCCTACAATCACGTCTACAACCGGCATTGAACTTTTCCCTTGTTACTTTTGGGTAACCATTGATTGATACAGTTTAATCAATTTCTCCCCGACTATCTGCTCACTGAAAAGAGCAGCATTTTCAGTTCCTTTCCGAGTCAGTTCCCTCCTTATGTCATCATTCATCAACACTTTTCGAATGGCTGCACCGATTTCAGTGCTGTTGTAGGGATCGATGTACAGCGCCCCGTCTCCTCCGGCTTCCGGCATTCTACTGATATCGGAGGTAATGACGGGACACCCTGAAGCCTGGGCCTCCAATACCGGTAAACCAAAACCTTCGAAGAAGGAGGGATAGACCATTACCTCCGCCATCTGATAGATGGCCTGCAACTCCTCCATATTGGTGCCGTGCAGAAAAATTAGCTGACTTCTGATCCCGGCTTCTACGATAAACTCATCGAGTACTTGCTTGTATTCAGTGGGTTTGCCTAAAAGAACGACTGGAACGTCTAGTTTTTCCTCTACGACCCCTTTTAAAATAGCGAGTTGATTCTTTCTGGATTCGATGGTGCCAACGCAAAGAATGAATTTCCCAGGCAGGTTGTATCTCTGCCTGACCAACTCCTTCTGTTCTTCCGTCACCCGTTCATAAAACAGTTTGTCGCAGGATTGGTGGATCACTACAATCTTGTCTGGATTGATGTTGAAAAAATGAATCAAATCCTCTTTTGTCTGGTGACTGATGGCAAGGATCTTGGTCGCTCTGCGACAACCACCTATGGTATGAAACTTGTAAAGCCGGATATCAATTTTTTTGTAAAAATCCGGGAACCGCATGTAGATCACATCGTGAATGGTGAGGACTGTGGGGATTCCTGATCGTCCCATCCAAAATGGCAAGACGTGACTCAATCCGTGAAATAAATCGACCCTCTTCTTTTTCGCGATTTTTGCAATTTCGAAGATGCGCCAGTGCGTTCCAAACCTTTTGGAGAATTTGGATACCGGTGAGATGATTTCAACTTGTTCCGGAGGTACGAACAGTTCTGAGCGTTTGGGTGTAAAAAGCAAATAGCTGTTCCAGGGATAAAACCTGGTCAGCAGATTTACCGTATTTCGACTATAGTTGCCTAATCCCGATAAATTTTGAAACAGTCTTTTGGCCTCGTAGCCGATAATCATGGTGTAGTCAGTTTGGTCGTAAAATTGCGTCAATCCCAAAATAAAAGTGGATAAATTTAATGGAAAAATTTAAAACAAGGGTAGAAAAATGAATTGAATGCAAAATTGCCGGTTGTGCTCTTCCTTCGAATCTGTGGTTTCCCGCAGGATCGGTGCAATTCAAGGACCAAAGGTCAAGAAGTATTATTCCGGATTCTAAACTTTCAAATAATTCTCATTTTTTTGATGTACTCGAAATCGGAGCTTACCATTTTTCTTACCAGATCTGGAAAGGAGGTTTGGTTGGGATTCCAACCAAGTACTTTTTTGGCTTTTGAAGGGTCCCCGCACAGCAATTCGACTTCGGTGGGCCGGTAGTACAAGGGATCAATCTCTACAATCAATCGGCCTGTTTTGGTGCAAATACCTTTCTCATCGATCCCGGTTCCCCGCCAGATAATCTCTATTCCGGCTTCCCGGAAGGCAAGTGTACAAAACTCCCTCACCGAATGCATCTCTCCGGTGGCTATGACAAAATCTTCCGGCGTTTCATGCTGAAGCATCAGCCACATACACTCCACATAATCCTTCGCATAACCCCAGTCGCGGAGGGCGTTCAGGTTTCCCAGATAGAGCTTTTTCTGTTTCCCGGTGGCAATTCGCACGGCAGCCAGGGTAATTTTTCTGGTTACGAAATTTTCTCCCCTTCGTTCACTCTCGTGGTTGAAAAGTATTCCATTGACGGCATACATTCCATAGGCTTCCCGGTAGTTCTTGGTCATCCAGAAGGCAAACTGTTTGGAAACGCCATAGGGAGATCTCGGATAGAAGGGCGTTTTTTCCGATTGGGGGGTCTCTTGAACCAATCCATAAAGCTCGGAAGTGGAGGCCTGGTAAATTCGTACTTTTTGCTCCATTTCCAGAATCCTGACTGCCTCCAGGATGCGTAAGGTCCCGATGGCATCCGTCTCCGCCGTATATTCAGGTACGTCAAAGGAGACCTTGACGTGTGATTGCGCCGCCAGATTGTAGATCTCATCCGGCTTGACTCTTTGAATGATCCGAACCAGCGAACTGGAATCTGTCATGTCTCCATAATGAAGGGTCAGCTTGCTCTTGAGCTGCATATCCTGTATCATCTCCTCTATGTAGAGATGTTCGATCCTGGTCCTGTTGAACTGTGAGGAACGACGAACGATGCCATGCACCTCATAACCCTTTTCAATCAAAAACTCGGCAAGATAGGATCCATCCTGACCAGTAATTCCCGTAATTAGTGCAATCTTCATCTTTTTTAGTTTTAATGGATCCAGTTTAAAGGTTAGCTTTAATGGCAATCTCTTCGAAAAGGGCCAGGTAAGCCTTCAGATTGGCCTCCCAGGTAAATTTTTGGGAGTGCTTGTTTAAGGTTTCCGGAAGGGTGGGATCCTGGTAAAATTCAACAATCTTCTGCAGAAAAAATTTGGCCATCTGCTCCGGTTCAAAATTCTCCCAATAGTAGGCGTGATCTTCACTTACTTCCGGAATGCTGGAAAAGGTAGAGGCAAATACAGGCTTACCGAACCGCATCGCCTCGACGGGAGGAAAGCCCATCCCTTCGAACCGCGAGGGGAAAAGCACCGCCTTGCAATGGTTGTACATCCAGAATTTGTGCTCTTCCGAGATGATTCCCGGAAGGAAGATCCGCTCCTGCAACCCCATATCATTGATTTGATGCTGTAATTCCACGGCATAGGCTGCGGATTTATTGCCGGCGATAATCAACTTGTAATAGGTGGGGAGATGTTCCATAAATCCAAGCAATACCTGGTAATTTTTCTTCATCTGGACGACACCAACGGAGAAGAGCAGCTCTCCTTCCGGAGCAAAATCGGGCCTTGATACATCCTTGAACCTTTTTACTTTCACCCCGCAATAGATCACGTGAATGGGCGTCTCCCCAACATGCAGGTGTTTTCTGACCTCTCCCTCCGTAAATCTGGAGATCACCGTGATGGCGGTGGCACGGTTGACTTTCTTCTGCAATTTTTCCAGCCTGATTTTTGCCTTGGCAATGGACTTTTCTCCCAGAAAATTCAGGTCATTGATGGTAAGCAGATAGGGTGTTGTCTTGTCTGATGGGAAATGGGCAGAATCCTGGTGGATGGTGTACCATAGATCATACTTTTTGCACAGGAAGGGAAAATATCGCCTTTTCAGGGATACAACCTCATAGTCGACATGGTTTCCAAAATAGCCCTTGAATTTTTTGGGAACCAGCAACGTGAATTTGAACCTTTCGTATTCCCTCTTGCTGATTTCAGCTCCAAAAAAAGCAGCCACCTGACCGAGTCCGGTATTTAAATCCTTCAGTCGGTCCAGATCTATTAAAACTGAAAGTTTATTTTTCCCCATCTGTAAATTTAATTACTTGACTGGCAATGAATTCTACGTCAGATGCTGTTAAATCCGGATAACTTGGCAGGTTGATGCCCCGTGCACTGATGGATACTGCCACGGGATACATTGCTGGCTGCCCTTCGGCATACATGGGCATGGTGTGAACCGGATGGAACAATGGCCTGGTTTCTATGCCTGATTGACCCAGAAACAGTCTTAATTCATCCCTATCAGCTGCACAAGGTATCAGAACCGAGCACATCCAGTAGGAGTTCAGAACGTTGTCCGACTGACCGTGAAATTCCACGTCAGAATGGAGAAATGCATCTTTATAGGCGGCTGCTATCCATAATTTGCGGGAAAGAATTTCGTCGATCCGTTCCAGTTGTGCGACACCTATGGCCGCACAGATGTTTGTCATCCGGTAATTGTATCCAATGGCATCGTGCCAGTATTCCACCTTTGCGAGACCCTGATTTTTCAACTTTCTGGCTTTCTCGATTAGCGTTATTGAGTTGGTTGTTACCATTCCTCCTTCGCCGGTCGTAATGGTTTTATTCCCAAAAAAGCTGAAGGCAGCCACATCCCCGAAGGTGCCCATCATTTGGCCCTTGAACTTGCTGCCAATGGCCTCGGCACAATCCTCCACCAGAAAGAGTTGGTGTTTTTTACAAATGGCGAGTAACTTTCCCATGTCACAAGGGTGCCCGTAGATATGAGGTGCCATTATCGCCCTGGTTCTTGAGGTAATCTTTTTTTCTACCTCATCACTATCCATCTGCCAGGTATCTGTCAGGGAATCGACAAAAACCGGTTTTGCTCCGACGTAGGAGATGGCATTGACGGATGCGACGTAGGTAAAGGTTGGGACGATGACCTCATCTCCCGGTTTCAGATCCAAAGTCAGCAAGGCGAGATGCAGCGCTACGGTTCCGTTGCAGACGCTGGTTGCGTGATCCGTCCCGATGTATGAAGCAAATTTTTTCTCAAACTCCTCGGTGTATTTACCCTTGGAAGAGATCCAGGTAGATTCGATGCAGTCGGAAACATATTTGAGTTCATTCCCTTTCAATGATGGTTTGTAAACCGGATATTTTGTCTCCATGAATCTTTTCGCTGTTTAAGCCACAAAATAATAAAAAATTTGCATTTGTTCGTGAGGGATGGTACAGATCGTTTTCAGGCAGGATGATTTATCAATCGGGGATCAAACGATCCTCAGGTGACTTCCAGTGTTCTCATAGGCAAGGACAAAGGAGAACCTGGATCCAACTCCTAGAGTCGATTCAATGACTATTTTGCTGCCCAGCATCTTGACGAAATCGTTCGCCAGCGAAAGGCCAATGCCTGATCCTCCATAAACTCTCTTGGTGCTTAGATCTATCTGATAGAACCGATCAAAAATTCGCTCGAACTGGTCTTCGGGAATGCCAATCCCGGTATCCCTCACAAAGAGTTCAATTTCCGTGTGACCAAGGAGGTGATAGCCAAATTCAATTTCCCCCTCCTCTGTGAATTTTAGGGCATTGTCCATCAGGTTTTCCATGATGTCTTTTACCTTGCTTCCATCACAGAGGATCGAAAATTTTGGATGATCATTTCCTTTGACTGGCAAAAGTTTCAGGTGATTTTTTCCCAACTGACGCTTCTCGTGCATAAACTCCCGATTCAGCTCATTAATCAGTCCGTTGATGTTGTAATATTGCTTCTCTACAGTCTCGATTCCGCTTTGAATTTTGGAAAGTTTGATGGTATCCGTGAATACGTGGAGCAGAATCTGACAATTACGGGTAATGATGTGCAAATAATTGAGTCTTTCTGGCCTGGATACCTCATCTGTGAGCAGTACGTTGGAGAATCCTACGATCGCATTTAGTGGCGTGCGTACTTCGTGAGAGATATTCTGAAGGAAGGCGGCCTTGAGCATATCTGCCTCCTCTGCTTTTTTTCTGGCCTCCTCAATGGCCTGAACGGCAAATTTTTGCTTGGAGATGTCTCTAGAGACCGCCATCACCGCATGGTTGTTGAGTTTTACCATTCGCATTTCAAAGAAACAGGATCCCTTTCCTTTCACTTCCAGCATGTATTCGATGGTTTCGATGCTATTTTGGGCGATGACGGTTTTTATTGACTTACTGACCTGATTGACCATCCTGGATGAAAAGCCCACTTCGAAGATTGTACTACCAATGATTTCTCCTGCCAACAAATCAATGCCATTGTCTGATTTTGGAACATAATCGATGTAGGTGCCATCCTTGTCGATGACGAAGAAAATATCGGGTATGGTCTCCAGCAACAGTTTGTACCTGTGCTTGCTGTTGCTCAGTTCTGCAAGGGTGTTTTTGAAGTTGGTAATATTTTCGAAGAAACAAATCAGGTGATTGTTGTCAATAGGAATCGAACTGACACGAAACCATTTTCCTGAATGCGGTACCAGTATTTCTTTACGAATCCTTTTGGAGGGATCAAACAAGGACTGCCAATCTACCTCATCCCTGAATAATTTTTGAAACAAGAGATGTGCAGGCATCTCTTTCAATTCAGAGTTTCGAACCTCAAAATACTCTTCAAAGGCAGGGTTTACATCGACCACCCTGTGTCCGATCCTCTCTCCGAATTCATCCCTTTCGATCGTCAAACGAAGAATTCCTTCAAAAAATTGGTGAAAGATCAGGGCTTGACCCTCGTTCATTGCAACTATTCTATCCTCTTTTACACTCAGACGGCCGTATAAAATCAAATAGGTGATCATCCCTGAAGCTCCCAGCAGCAGGTAAACCAATATAGGATGAAAGGAATGCGTGGTGTCCCAATTGAGTTGAAATGCCGCATTGCCATCGGAACAGACAATCAGGTGGACCATCAATGCGAGGGTGGTTATGCCAAGGTAAGTCAGCAATTGTAGCGGCTTTTCTGACAGCATCAGCAGGATAAATATTCCGGCTGTGTAAAGATAGATCTCGTAGTTGTAGGAGGATTGTGGTGGGAAAATGGCAAAACGGGTGGATACCATTAAAAAATAGGCTGGTATTGGCATCAGGAGCAATGCGTTCAGTGCCTCATTCTTCTTCCCCTCTCTCAAAAAGTAGAGGACAAGGATGAAAATTCCGGTGAAAGAAAGTGCCTGAGGAGAATAGCTTGTTTCAAAAAACCCAAATATATCGAACAGGACGACAGTCAACGCACCAATTTGCAGGATAAGGATCAAGTAGAAAAACCCCCTAACAACTCTCAGTTCCTGTTGTTGAAGATGGGGATATTTACCCTTTAGACCGCTTTCTTTTTTCTTTGGCATCTATATCCACGCGTCTACATGATGATACATAAACAATTACAATTTCCGCCTCTATTCTATAAAGCTGACATTTATTAGCAATTATGAGACAGAGATCCTATAGATTTGTATGATCAATTGTTAGTGTTGGTCAGATCAATCTAATGCAATAATACAAAAAAACCACAATATGTCAACCGGATTTTACAATGTTCCAATTCCAGTGAATGAGCCAATCAAAAACTATTCTCCCGGCTCTCCTGAACGTGCTGAATTGCAGCAAACCCTGAAGGAACTTCGTTCCTGTCTTGTCGATTTACCCATGATCATTGATGGGAAAGAGGTCCGCTCAGGCAAAAAGGTGGAGATGTATCCTCCCCACGATTTGGCCCACCATCTGGGCTGTTATCACCAGGGCGACCAGACCCACGTTTTGCTGGCCATTGAGGCTGCACTGAAGGCAAAGGCTGCTTGGGCCAATATGCCCTGGCAACACAGAGCCGCCATTTTTCTCAAGGCTGCTGATTTGATTTCAGGTCCATACAGGGCGAGACTCAATGCTGCGACGATGTTGGGACAGTCAAAGAATGCCTATCAGGCCGAAATTGATGCTGCCTGTGAACTTGCTGATTTTTATCGGTTCGGCGTAAAATGCATGACAGAGATCTATTCCATGCAACCTCAGTCAAATCCAGGCATGTGGAACTACAATGAATTCAGACCCCTGGAAGGATTTGTTTTTGCACTGACACCCTTCAACTTTACCTCCATCGCTGGTAATTTGCCAGTGGCACCCGCCATCCTGGGTAATGTTTCGGTGTGGAAACCAGCAAAAACCGCCACCTACTCAGCTAGTGTGATCATGGAGATCCTGATGGAAGCTGGTCTGCCAGCAGGAGTCATCAACCTGGTTTTTGTATCTGGTCCAGCCGCTGGAGAGGTGATCTTCAGTCATCCGGATTTTGCGGGAATCCATTTTACGGGTTCGACAGGCGTCTTCCAGGACATCTGGAAAACCATCGGGGAGAACATCTCCAGGTATAAATCCTATCCGCGTATCGTGGGAGAGACCGGAGGCAAGGATTTTATCTTTGCGGATCCCACAGCCGATCCAACGGCGTTGGCTACTGCCATCGTCAGGGGCTCTTTCGAGTACCAGGGACAGAAATGCTCGGCAGCTTCGAGGGTGTACATCCCCCGGTCCATATGGGCAGAGACCTGGACCATCTGCCAGTCTCAACTGGGCAGGTTGAAGATGGGCCCGCCAGAAGATTTTACCAATTTTGTCAATGCGGTAATTGACGAGGCCTCGTTTGACAAACTTCACGGTTTCATTGAAAGGGCAAGAATGGATGCAGGTGCTGAGGTTATTTACGGAGGGAAATGCGATAAATCATTGGGTTATTTTGTCGAACCCACCGTTATACTTGCCAGTGATCCCCACTACATTACATTGAAGGAAGAGCTTTTCGGACCGGTGGTAACCATCTTTGTATACGAAGATGATCAACTGGATCAAACCCTGACCTTACTGGACGAAACCTCTCTTTATGCCTTGACGGGAGCCATTTTTTCGCAGGACCGTTACTCCATTGACAGAATGACCCGCAGATTGGTGAACGCTGCAGGCAATTTTTACATCAACGACAAACCTACGGGTGCCGTGGTTGGACAACAACCTTTTGGCGGTGCGAGAGGTTCGGGGACCAACGACAAGGCCGGTTCGGTATTCAATATGCTTCGTTGGGTCTCCATCCGGACCATCAAGGAGACTTTCGTCTCTGCGAAGGATTTTTCTTACCCTAATTTTCTTGCGGATAAATAATCCCGGGATAATTCTATTTGATTGACAGGCAGATTTTCTAACTTTGTGAAGAAAATCTGCCTGTTATTTTGAAATAGTCAAGAGGAAGATATTCATCACAACATTCGACGATAAATTAGTTCTCCATCCAACTTTTGAGAAACGAACTGAAAACAGATGAGGCCGCTGATCTCTAAAAAGCTTTTTAAGACGCTTGCGAACAAATACCTGATAGCATTTATGGTTTTCAGTGTCTGGATGATTTTCATCGATGACAACAATCTGTTTTTTCTACGGAAAAATGTCAACAAGCTGAAGGAGTACCGGGTCGAGAAGGCCTATTTCCTTGAAAAAATAAGGAAGGACAGCATTCACCTTCAGGAGATGAAGGCCAATGCAAAGAATCTCGAAAAATTTGCCCGGGAAGAATTTCTGATGAAAAAGAAAAATGAAGATATTTTTCTTATCATTGAGAAATAATTGTTGTCCCCTCGCCGATGCTACTGGATCTCGACATATTTAAGGTGGAAAGCACCCTTTTACCCGAACAGGGAAGGGTTTTGATAGCGGAACCATTTCTGCCGGGTGATTATTTCAGCCGATCGACGGTGCTTCTGGTCCAATGTTCTGAGGAGGGGGATGTGGGGTTCATACTCAATAAACCTACTGATCTTCTGGTAAAGGAGCTCTTCAAGGGGTTTCCGGATTTCGAGTCGAATGCCTATATGGGCGGACCAGTTAGCCACGACAAGCTTTTTTTCCTGCATACCCTGGGCGAGAAAATATCCGATAGCCTTCCTGTTTGTGGAAATCTGTTTTGGAGTGGAAATTTTGAACACCTGACCTCCCTGATCCGTGCCGGACTCGTCGATGAAGAGGAGGTCCGCTTCTTTCTAGGCTATTCGGGATGGAGTGCCGGTCAGCTGGCTGCAGAAATTGCTGACCATTCGTGGGTGGTGGTAGCGCCGGATGTGGAGACCATTCTTTCGAGTGATGAGAATTTCTGGAATGAAAGCATCAAAACCATTGGCGGGAATGCCTTGCTCTGGCAAAATTTCCCGGAAGATCCTGCATTGAATTAGCGCCATTCGTCAACCCTTTTCCTCCCGATCTCTCCTGGCAAGTTCAGAAAGTCTTAGCGCGATCTGGTGCGACTTTGTGCTGTAGTACCTGCGCTCTTCAAGGCCAAGCACCTTTTGGATGCCATTGCAGGCGTCAAAAAGAAGGAGCTCTTCTGCCTCCAGTAGCTCATCTGGTTTTAAATCATCCCGTTCAAAAGTTGGGAATCCTGCCTCACGTGCACTTTGGATCACCTCCTCCAGAATGGCGCAACGATATCCGCCGGAAGTAGCCGATGGAAAAAAAACGCCATCCTTATTCAGCACTGCGAATGAACCCCAAATGCTTTCACAGCAAATCCCATTTTTATTCAGCAGGATCAGGTTAGGCTTTTGCAGCTCCAGCGCCTTCCGCAATGCTCCCTGCCAAAAAAACAGCCCATCGGAAGCATAGGACGATGTAGGGCGAATCTCCTTCTGCTCGTGGGTATAAAAAGAGAGAATCAATCCCGGTTCCTGTATGGGGTAGTAGTCCCGTTCCACCTCCGTGGCACTCAAAATGAGTTGATACCGATCTCTGCAACGGAAAAACTGCATCTCAATTTTGGCGGAGAGGTACAACTTGTTTTTGTTTAGCAGCCGCGAAACATCGGTTCTCAATCTTCTTCCCCGGGTACCAATGAGCTCAGTCAGATCGGCCCCAATACTTTGGGCTGTATTTTGCAAATGGTGGCCGATGGATTCTGAAAAGAGAATCTCGTTGTGCTCGGCCCGGAAAATTTCTGAAAAACCCTCGGCTCTGCCTTTCAGCTCTGATAGTGAAAAAGCAGCATCCTGTTCCTTGTGGAACTGACCATTGAGCAAAAAATAGCCGCCTTTCATTGGTTTGTTGTTTATTTTTTTTCTCCCATTTGAAATACCCGAATGATCTTTCCGATAGGTGTGAATAGATACTTAGGGGGATTTCCCTATATTAAAAATGTCCCGAAGGTGAAAACAATAACGATACGAAATCCCAGAATAGAGAGGGTCGCATGAGTATGGGGGTACAAAATCCGATCACGGCACCTAAAAAATGGGCGTCGTGGCCGATGTTGTCGAGTTTCTTGCGGCTCATGTAAAAAGAGTAATAAAGATAAAGTACGCCAAAGATGATGCCGGGCATTGGCAGTACCCCGAAGAAATAGATGGGTTCCCATGGATTGAAAAAGATGGCGGCAAAGAGAACCGCCGAAACTGCCCCTGAAGCACCAACAGCGTTGTAGTACACATTGTTCCGCTCTTTTAGGAGTGACCATGCACTGGAGAAAATTACGGATCCGACGAAGAGTCCTAGGTAATAGTAGGTGGCATTGCCTCCAAAATTCATTTCAAAACAATGCTCAACCACTGCCCCAAACGACCAGAGAACGATCATGTTCACCACCAGATGCTCCCAATTGGCGTGCACGAGGGCGTGGGTAAAAAGCCTGTAATATTGCTTTTTATGGTAAATTTTAAAGGCATTGAACTGGAATTGCCTGATCACCTCCTTGTTGGAAAAAGCCATGATGGATGTCATGGAGATGATGATAATTAGCATGATGGATATGGATGCCATGAATCAGATGTGTAAGATTTTGTATGTTAATTCCCTCAAAAGCTCCCCGTTGTCGGTGGTGCCCCCACGGGCTCCCTTCGACCGGAGGTCATAGTCCCTCAGGAGTGACAACACCAATACGGCTTTTTGAAGGGGATAGTTTCTTCCTGCCGTGAGGTAATCCTTGACGAAGAAGGGACTTACTCCCAATTTTTGGGCAACTTCACTCTCATTGCCTTTGTTTTCGAGGGTATGATAGGTCAGGATTTTCCTGAAATAGGAAACCAGGATCGACACCAGCATCTGTATCGGATTCGATTTCTCGTTTTCGATGAAATAGTTGATGATCCTGTTCGTGTTGAAGATATCCTTTTGCCCGAGGGCCTTCTGAAATTCAAAGGCGTTGTACTCCTTGCTTATGCCAATATTCTTCTCAACGTCGTCCACCGTGATGCTGGTACCGGGAACTGCGGAATGGATAATCTTGTCCAGCTCATTGACGATCCTTTGCAAATTGTTGCCAATGTGATCGGTGATCATCTGTACGGCTTTGTGCTCGATGCCAAGTTGTTTTGTCTTCAGGTAATTGATGGTCCATTCCGGAATTTTGTACTCGTAGAGGGGTTTGGATTCCATGTAGACCCCGTGTTTTTGGATGGCTTTGTACAGTTTCTTCCGTTTGTCGATGGTCTTGTACTTGTAGCAAAGCACCAGCAGGGTAGAGGGTGCAGGTTTCTCGACATAGGAGGCCAATTCGTCTATGTCCCTGATGTTTTGCGCTTCCCTGACCACCACCACCTGTTTTTCGGACATCATCGGATAGCGGCGGGCAGCGGTCAGGATGGTGTCCAGCGTGATATCCTTACCGTAAAGCAGGGTCTGATTGAACGATTTCTCACTTTCCGTCAGCACATTTTCCAGGATGTAGTCACTGACCACATCGATGTAATAGGGCTCTTCTCCCTCCAGAAAATAGACGGTATTGTAGGTCTTGTTCTTTAAATCGGCAAGGATGTTATGGAATTCCATTTAATCAGAATTTCAGGTGTTTGACCGACCTGCCATCGTTGATGATCTCCATCAGCGCACTGATTCCAACCTCAAGATGCGTGTTGACGAATAATCGGGTCACCTCCTTGTCGCTCTGCTCCGTTTTTACTCCTGTTGAAATCATTGGTTGATCTGAGACAAGCAGCAAGGCTCCGGTAGGAATCGAATTGCAGAAACCTACTGTAAAGATGGTAGCCGTCTCCATATCGATGGCCATTGCACGGGTCTTGATCAGGTATTTTTTGAATCGTTCGTCGTACTCCCACACCCTTTTGTTGGTGGTGAAAACGGTGCCTGTCCAGTAATCCAACCCGAGGTCACGGATGGTGGAGGAGACTGCCCGCTGCAAACTGAAGGCGGGCAGTGCTGGCACTTCCGGAGGCAGATAATCGTTGGAGGTACCATCGCTTCGAATGGCTGCAATGGGTAATATCAGGTTTCCCAGTTCACTTTTGCGTTTTAAACCCCCGCATTTACCCAAAAAGAGCACGGCATCAGGCATGATGGCACTGAGCAGATCCATCACGGTGGCTGCATTCGGACTTCCCATCCCGAAGTTGATAATGGTGATGCCGTTGGCGCTGGCGTTGGGCATGGTTTTGTCTTCTCCGACTACAGGGACTCCAAACTTCTCTGCAAAGTTTTCGACATAGCCCTGAAAGTTGGTAAGCAGGATGTGTTTGGTAAATTGGTCCAAGGGTCTTCCGGTGTAGCGGGGTAACCAATTTTGAACTATTTCTTCTTTCGTCTTCATTTGGCGCTTTTCTGCAAAATTACCTGCTTTTGCATTAAGTTGGCTGAATTGGAAATAAAAATTTAGATTTGGGCCAATTAATTCACGAACTTCGTAAAATCATCCTGCGGAGATCTTTGGGAGGCAGAGTTTCAAATTTTTTGCGCAACCATCCCTTCAAAAATGATCCGGTTAATTTGATTTCAAAGTACCATGCGACTCAATCTACCATCCTATGCTTTCCGAACTACAAGGAAAGAGGGCAAAGAGCTGATATTTGATACCTTCCGGCACCGTTGGGTCCGGTTGAATCCGGAGGAGTGGGTACGTCAGCACTTCGTTCGCTACCTGGTGGAGGAGAAGCACTTTCCAGCCTCCCTGATCTCCATAGAGCGCTCACTTCGATTCAATCAACAGGATTTTCGGGCCGATGCAGTGATCTTTTCGACGGCAGGAAAACCATTGCTGGTTGTTGAATGCAAGGCCCCGGAAGTAGCCATCAGCCAAAAAGTATTCGACCAGATTGTCAGATACAACTTTGAATTTCAGGTCGACTATCTGATCGTTACCAACGGGATGTCGCACTATTGCTGCAAAATTGACAGGCAAAATCAAACATATGATTTTTTGAAGGAGATACCCGATTACAGGGAGATCAATGAAATAATTTGAAAATTAGGGAATTTGGAAATTTGAAAATGGACGGAGTCCTGAATCTTTAAAGTCACTGATTGACCAGTTGCAGCAAATACTCATCCTTCCAGGTATCGCCTTCCCGAACCCACTCTTTTCTGGTCCCAGAGAGTACAAAACCAGCCTTCAAAAACAGTTTCAGGCTCTCGGCATTGTCTGTCAGGATATTGGCATAAAGCTGGTGCAGTTTCAACTTCTCAAAACAGTAACGGATCATCAGGTTCAGGGCAGCCGTGGCATATCCCTTCGATCTGTCATCTGGGTGATGTACCAGGATCCCGAGTCCGGCCCTGCCGTGAAAAGGATCAAAATCGAATAGGTCTATGGCACCTGCCGTTTTCCCGAGCGGCGTATCGATCATCATCCGAAGCTGTTTGGATTCGTAGATGTCCTGGTAGGAATTCTGGATATAAAGTGCCAGCGTATGCCTGGAAAAGGGGACTATTGTGTGACTGACGGTCCAGATCTCCTCGTCGTTCTCCCAACGGTACAGCAATTCAATGTCGTCAGGCTCCAGTGCCCGAAGAACAATCACTTCGTTTTGCAGAAATTTTTTCATCTTTTTACATTCAGGAGATAATTTGTTCATACAAAAGCCTGTTGACAATGGAGCGGCCAAGGGTCAGCTCGTCTGTGTATTCGAGTTCGTCACCTACAGAGACGCCTCGTGCCAGTGTGGTGATCCGGATCTTGCTGTTTTTAAGTTTCTTGAAAAGGTAAAAATTGGTGCTGTCGCCTTCCATGGTGGTGCTGAGGGCAAATATGACCTCCCGGATGCCTCCCTCTTCGACCCTGGTGAGCAGGGAATCTATCTCCAGATCGGAGGGACCAATGCCATCCATGGGAGAGATGATACCTCCCAAAACGTGGTAAACTCCCCTGAATTGCTGGGTATTTTCGATCGACATCACGTCCCTGATGTTTTCTACCACACATACGACCCCGTGGTCGCGGGAAAGGTTGCTGCAGATGTTGCACTGTTCGGTATCGGAAATGTTGTGGCAAAGCCGGCAACGCTTTACCTCATCCCTTAGCCGCATCATCGCCTCACTGAAACGATGCACTTCCTCCTGCTCCTTTTTTAGCAGGTGAAGTACCAGCCTCAGCGCCGTTTTTTTTCCGATACCCGGTAATTTTGAAAACTCCAAGACTGCCTCCTCCAGCAGCCGCGATGGAAAATGGTCGATATTCATCCAGCTTTATTATCTTCTCAAAAATAGCAACTGTAAGGGATAATTGCTACTTAATTACAATAAAAGAGCGCTTCCGGTCCTTTTTTGCCCGGTCGGGTTAAACCAAATTGCTCTAAATGTGTCAAACGGGCATATCTAAAAAAATAGT
This sequence comes from uncultured Bacteroidia bacterium, assembly GCA_903854235.1. Classification (GTDB taxonomy): domain Bacteria; phylum Bacteroidota; class Bacteroidia; order Bacteroidales; family Prolixibacteraceae; genus CAINVV01. Next base: position 15,115 of record CAINVV010000066.1, read on the forward strand.
CGTATGAAAAAACTTTTATTGGTATCCTCCTTACTTTGGATGATGGTATTTACAGCCTGTGGTCAACCACAAGGTGGCCGTCCAAACTTTACTCCTGAGCAAATGGCAAAACGCCAGACAGAAATGATTAAAACAGCTACCGGAATCGACGATGCAACCACTGCCAAAGTTGATGCAATCAACTTAAAATATGCGAAAGAGACGTCAGCCCTACGGGAAAAGACGACCGATCGTGAGGCAATGCGCGAACCGATGAAAGCATTGCGCGACAAAAGAGAAGCAGAATTGAAAACCGTTTTAACAGCTGATCAATGGGCTAAAGTACAAGCAGCTCAGGAAGAAATGCGTAAAAACAGACCAGGCGGCGGTGGCCAATAGCTATCAGCTGCGGATTAAACAGAGAGCCCTGAATTCATATGAATGCAGGGCTCTCTGTTTGGATAAGAGGATGATAGAAGGTAAGAAGTGAAGAGTGAAGAACTAAGAGGGAAGAATGTTGATGCCTAAAATACGTTGACCGTTTTTACCCTTTTAACTCACAATTAATTGCAGAAAATACATCTTGATTCTGAGGTGTTGTTTGCTCAAGTCG
>CAINVV010000067.1 GCA_903854235.1 uncultured Bacteroidia bacterium
GTACAGCATTTTTCAGGATATGCTCCGGCCGCTTTGAGCGTAACAAATTTTATTTCCACTCAACAAACCTGCCTGACCAAACAATAATGCTTCCAACTGGAAAGGCTGATCCCTGTGCTTTTGCAGGACATGCCATGGAAGGGATCTGGCCATCCGTTCAAAAGGATCACCGTTCTGACGAAAGCCCAATCCTCTTGCCAGGAGATGATAAAAAGTTTCTCCCCAATCCTCTGTGGAACCTTCCAGGGAAACCTCTATGGCTTCAATTTTCTCCTGAAGGCGTTCGACGGCCAGTCCATTGAGAAAAAACCTGATTCTAAAGGGGTCTACTTTATTAAGCTGCGATGCGCAATTGACCCAGTCGTGCTGCTGCATCAAAGCCTTGAATTTGTACTCAATCCAGAGAGGCCAACCGATCTCAATGGCAGGAATGGTAACTCCAGCGCAATTTCTGACCGCCAAATCATTCTCTGCAACAACGTGCAGAATGGTATTGGCGTACAATGGATCGTTTTGGTGGCCGTGTCTGTTCCAGTCGGAGGCACGCAGGTGAATCTCGATATTTCCTGCCCAGAGGGTTTTGCCGATTCTGATTCGTGCGTCAAAAAAATCCGGTCCGGCATGAATGTTGTGTCTTCCGACCTGGACAATTTCGACGGGGTCGCCCTCCGACGTAACGGGGTGTGCCGGCTCAAACAGCCGGTTCTTCCACAAAAAATGGAGAAAATCTTCTTTCATCACCTATGCTCTGATCGGAATACATAAGTTACGGCATTTCGATGAAAAAAAAGAGGAATGCTAGAGAAAATTAAACCTTGAGGGTTTTTAAAATCTTCAAGGTTTAATTTTTCGCAACAGGGTCATACCATCCCGAATGGGAAGAATCGTGGCCTCTACGCGGAGATCTTTACTTACAAAGTCGTTGAATGCAAGGATGGCAAGCGTTTGCTCATCATTGCGGGCTATCTTGCCTACTACTTTTCCACCCCAGAGGGTGTTGTCGGCAATGATCAGTCCACCGGGGACGATCTTCGGCAGGATCAGTTCAAAATGTTCGAGATACTGACGTTTGTCGGCATCCAAGAAGGCCAGTTCAAACGTTTCATTTAATCCCGGCAAAATCGCGGTGGCATCTCCAATATGTTGAACGATCCTATCCTGCAATCCTGCTTCCAAAAAATAATCCGCAGCAAACTGTTCCAGCTCATCGTTGATCTCTATGGTGTGAAGCATTCCGCCTTCGGGCAGGCCCTTGGCCAGGCAGATCGCAGAATAACCGGTATAGGTTCCAATTTCGAGAATTCGTCTGGGAGCCATCATCCTGCTGAAAAAGGTCAGAATACTACCCTGAAGGTGCCCGGAGCACATCCGGCCGTTTACGAGACGCAGGTAGGTATCCCTGTACAGCCTCTGAAGCAGGGGATCTTCCGGTACGGTATGCGCCAGTATGTAATTTTCCAGTTGGGGGTCCATCCTTCTTATTTGTAGATCAAACAGGAGAGGTTTTGGGGTTCCAGTATACGGTTAGCGACCTCCATCAACTGACCTGCAGTTACTTGACTGATTCGCTTGTATATCTCTTCCAGACTCTCCACCTTGTTAAAAACCAGCATACTCTTCCCAATAGCCAGCATCAGGTCCTCGTGATTCTCCTGTGACATGGCCAGCTGACCTATCAACTGTTTTCTGGCCTTGCTCAGTTGGATTTCGCCAAGGGCTTTGTGCTGCAGCAGCTTAATCTCACGGTCAATCAAGGTCAATGCCCTGTCGAGGTTTTCAGGATCCGTCCCGAAATAGATGGTAAAGGTGCCTGTATCGGTGTAGGCTGTGTAGGAGGACTCCAGGTTGTAGGCAATGCCGTTTCGTTCGCGCAAACTCAGGTTCAACCTTGAGTTGCCGGATTGTCCGCCCAAAATACTGTTCAGCAGGACCAAGGGAAGCCGGTCGGGATGGTGGACGTCGAATGCCTCACCTCCCAGGATGCAATGAGCCTGAAAGGTCCCTTTCTCGACGGTTTTCTGTTTTGGCTGGTAGTCCGAAAACCGGCTGCGCCGATCGTGCCGGAGGCTGGTTTTCAATCTTTCGAAGTAGCGATGCGCCAGATGAAAGAATTTTTTGGCTGTGATATTCCCCACTGAGCAGATCACCATCTGGTTGGTATGGTAATTTTCGGCCATAAATCGCCTGATGTCGACCGTTTGAAAGCTCCTGACCAGTTCGGGAGTCCCCAGGATGTTTCGTCCCATCGGGTGCCCTTCATACATCAGTTCTTCAAATTCGTCAAAAATTAATTCTGAGGGGGTATCGTTGTAGGAATTGATTTCATCGATGATCACCTCTTGCTCTTTTTTTAGCTCCTTTTCAGGGAAGGTGCTGTCGATGAGGATATCGCTAAACAATTCGATGGTTCTTTCATAATATTCGCAAAGAAAGGAGGCGTGAATGGCCGTTTCCTCCTTGGAAGTATAGGCATTCATCTCTCCGCCCACATCTTCAAGTCGGCTGATGATGTGGTAGGCCTTTCGCCTGGTCGTGCCTTTGAAGATGGTATGTTCGATGAAGTGGGCCATTCCCTGTTCATCCGGATTTTCGTCCCTCGAACCGGTATTTATCACCACTCCGCAGTGCGCCACGGGTGAATCGACTGAGGCGTGTATCAGCCTGATCCCGTTGGGTAACGTCATTGAGGTATAATCCATAGAAAAATATCAGGTCTGAAAGATAGTACAAAAAAGAGAAAGGGTAAAGATCGCTCTTTACCCTTTCGTGGTGCCACCAAGAATCGAACTAGGGACACACGGATTTTCAGTCCGTTGCTCTACCAACTGAGCTATGGCACCCTATTTAAATGCGGTGCAAAGTTAAACATTTAATTATTCCAGCAAAAGATTCTCCTGTTTTTTTGAGACAAAAGTAGATCACTTCATCCAACTGTGCCTGTATTCGTGGATAAAATCCTCCAGATTACGTGGTTCAGTGCCTGTTAATTCCTTAAAGACATTGGAAATATGACCCATTTTACCGTTTCGTGCCGCGCCGTAGAGCAAAGATAGGGTAACGATAAATGGCATGCCTTTTTTCTCGTTCATCTCTTTCCGGATAAACTTGATGGTCAATGGCCGTGCATATTTGATTTCGCGGCCCAATTCCCGGGAGAAAAGAGAGGCGATCCTGTAAAAATCCATCGGTTCCTGACCCGTAATATCATACTCTTTACCGGCGTGCCCTGGTTTGGTAAGCAATTCGACGACCACTCGAGCCACATCCCTGGCATCGATGTAATTGACCATTCCGGCTCCGGCAGGGATGTAGATTCGGTCATTTTGTCTGATTTCCTGTCCGTGCAAAGTAATAAGGTTTTGCATATAAAGCGAGGGACGAACGATGGTATGGGGAATGTTCATCTTCTTGAGATGGGTCTCGATTCTGTGGTTGGCGAAAATCCGGCTTCTCTCGGCACCCACAATGGACACGAAGACCAGGTGTTCCACCTCCGATTTTTCAACCTGATCCAGGAAGGGAAAGATATGTTTGGATACATCGGACACCTGGTTGGGGCGGATCAATAAAACTTTTTTAACTCCCTTTAAAGCGGCTGCATAGGTCGCAGGTTCATCAAATTCAAAATTTACCAGATGAGCCTTTCCAAGACCATCCATTTTCTTTGCAGACTCCACATTACGAACTGCAGCCAGCACCTCGTAGTTGAGGTCCTGCTGGTCCAGCAAAAGGCGGACTGTCGAAAGTCCTACATTTCCTGTTGCGCCCGTTATTAAGATTTTATCCATAGAAGGATCGCCTTTATGATTCAAAAAGTAAAATTCCGCTAACTACGGGGCAAAAATATATTATTTAGGAATCAATCCTCTCTGGAAGAGGCAAAAATCTCTTCAATCAAGTCACAGTATTTTACTTCGATCACTTTTCGCTTCAATTTGAGCGTTTGAGACAGTTCTCCTGATTGGGCCGACCAGGTATCAGATACCAAACGGAAACGCTTGATCTCTTCGTGTTGTCCCAGGGTTTTGTTGATCTCTTTCACTTCTGCCTGGAACATGGAAAGGACTTCCGACTGGGTAATCAGGTCGGCATTGTCTGTAAATAGGATCTGATGTTCGTTGCAGCATTCGTGCAAATAGACAAAATTTGGGGCGATCAAGGCACTGGCAAACTTTTCATGACTACCTATGACGCACGCCTGTTCGATCAGAACAGATTCTTTAAGCTTATTTTCGATCAATTGGGGAGCAATGTATTTCCCCCCCGAGAGTTTGAATATCTCCTTTTTCCGATCTGTAATTTTAAGGTATTTCCCTTCATCCAACATACCGACATCGCCCGTATGAAACCAACCCTCCGCATCGATTACTTCATTGGTTAGTTCAGGCTCCTTGTAGTATCCCATCATCAGGTTGGGTCCTTTGGCCAAAATTTCGCCATCTTCCGCGATTTTCACCTGTACCCCTTTGATGACAGGGCCGTTTGTACCAATCTTTATCTCACCAGTTACTGCATTGCTCACAGCAATTACCGGAGAGGTTTCTGTCAAACCGTACCCTTCCAGTACCGAAAGTTTTGCAGCACTGAAAACTCTGGCAATCCGTGATTGCAAGAGCGCACCGCCTGAAACGATGAGTTGGATATTTCCGCCAAGTCCTTCACGCCATTTGGAATAGATCAGCTTGTCGGCGATGGCCATTTTTATTTTTCGGAGCAGGCTTACTTTTTTGTTAAAATCAAAATCCTTCCCCAGATCAACGGCCCAGAAAAAGAGTTTGTACTTGATGCCGGTAAGCAACTTGCCTTTGGCCATGATCCCATCGTAAACGCTCTCCATGAGCCGTGGAACGGCTGTAAATATATGTGGTTTGACCTCTTTGATCGACTGAACAATTTGTGGAAGGCTTTCCACATAATAGATCCCTATCCCCCGGTACATGAAAACGTAGTTGACAGTACGTTCAAAAATATGACACAGGGGCAGAAAAGAGATGGAACGGTGTCCCAATCCAAGAGCAAAATGGTGGGAGCAGGTGGTGAAATTGGAGACCAGATTCCTGTGTGACAACATAACCCCTTTCGGAATTCCCGTAGTTCCACTGGTGTAAATCATGGTAACCATCTCCTCTTCACGGATGCTATCTTTGATCTCCGTCAGTTTGGAACGGAGCTCGGATTCGTATTTTTCACCCAACTTCATCAATACAGATAAATTTTCGGCACCAGGCACGTCGTTGAAAGTAAATATCTTCTCCATGCTGACTACCTCAACAACCACGGGAGACAGCTTGTTGTACAATTTCTCATCCGAGACAAATAAAAAACGAATTTCGGCATGGTTGAAGATGTAGCTGTACTCCTCTTCGCTGATGGTTGGATAGACAGGGACGTGCACAGCTCCCGTCATAGCCAGGGCCATATCGACGAAACTCCACTCGGGCCGGTTTCCACTAACGGTTGAGACCCTGTCCCCTTTTTGAATCCCAAGTGACAATAGACCAAAGGCCACCAATTCGGTGTTTCTGGCAAACTGCTCGGTGCTGTATTTGATCCATTTGGACCCTTGTTTTCCGGCTATGGCATCTTCACGGGAAAGATTTTCGAGGCAATAAGGTAACAGATCAAAAGTGCGCGTAAGCTCCATGGGAATTTTTTCCCATAAAAATAGACAATAATGATATCTGCCAACAGCATTTCTCCTCTGAACGGGGATTTCTGCTGCAAAACATACCCGTTTTACAATAATATTCCGTTACTTTTTGAATGAAAAAGTGGATTTTTCAAGTTTACCGTTCCGAGGGATTCTTATATTTTCACCACGATCTTATTTCTCCAGAGATAACGGGCAACCAGGTAGCATAGGGTATAAATGATGGCGAAACCGCACAGAGCCTGCCAAACCGGTGCTTTCGAATCCAGCAGCTTCCCATGCATCTCTATCAATACCTCCTGAACAATGTAGATCAAAAGTGGATTAACACCGAGAATGGTCAGGTGAGGGAGTTCAATCTTAGACACGTCATTTAGCAGGTAAAACAGCAAAAAGGTGAGAAAACCAATTCCCGAGGCGAGTATCGGATAAGCCATACTCATGCTGCGCTGTGAAAATTGCCAGACTTCCTGCGGTTGCAGCAGGGTGAGCAGGTAACCCAAAACTGTCAGTGCAATTCCCCAGATTACCGCTTTCCGGCTAAAATCTCTGGAGCTGTTTTCCTTGAGAAGATCGTACAGAATCGTACCGAAGAGCAGAATGGATACCCAACTGAGAGGGCCCAAGGGTCCGCCATCGATGCTGCGGGCCATGGTCCATTCTCCATAACAGGCAAAAACAAATAAAAGCTGATAAATAATCAAAAATGAAAATGCAGCAACGGCTCTGACCGTTTTTGACTGAAGGATAAATGGCATGGCAAGCAGTCCGGCAAATCCGATGTCGACGAGGGCATCCCAAATGTCAACCCTGATGTCGGGTCCATACAGCACAAATCCGATGAAAATCAGGATCAGGTACCTTTTCACGGCATGAACCACTGCCGAACGCAATCCGTTTCTGGACACCATATTTACAAAGGAAATCCTGAACCCCATTCCGACGGCAATCAGGAAAAACGGAGCGATCGCATTGGCAAATGTCATCCCGTAACGAGGATGTTTGAAGGTTTCGGGGATTGCCTCAAAATGGTTCAGGTAATTAACCATGATCATCCCGAAAATGGCAAAGCCTCGAAACTGGTCGATGGAGAGTTTGCGGGCGCTTACGTTGGCGGGGTTAGTAATCATTTGCTATTACATAGTGAAAAATGAAAATCATCTTTCATTTAAAAACTTCTTTTTGGATCTATCTAGCCCTGACTTTCCCTCTTTTCATTTTTCACTTTTCACTTTTCAACATATCAGCTCCTTGGCTTTCGCAAGAAGTTCGGGAATGCCTTTGGGATTTTTCCCTCCGGCACTTGCATAGAATGGCTGACCGCCGCCGCCGCCATCCACCAGTTTGGCTAGTTCGCGCACGATATTTCCTGCGTGAAGGCCTTTCTCTTTAACCAGATTCTCGGCAATCATCACGTGAATAGAAGCCTTTCCGTCAATTTCGGCGGCAAATACGAGGAAGAGATCTTCCACTTCGCCTTTCAGCTGGAAGGCCAGGTCCTTGATAATTCCTGCATCATCGATGGGGAGCTTAATTACCAGGAAGTTGATGCCATTCACCGAAGTGATCTGTTTCAACAGTTCTTTCTTCAATCCGGAAGCCGCCTCTTTTTTGAAGGATTCGACCTGGCCATTCAGGGCACTTACCTTTTGAAGCAATTGTTCTACTGCTACTTTCAGATCTGCAGGATTGTTCAGAAGCTGTGTCAAATCTTTGGCTGATTTCATTTTTTGTCGGAGGAACTCCTCTGCTTTTGCCCCCGTAATGGCTTCGATTCTTCTGACACCGGCGGAGATGGAACCTTCTGAGGTGATCACAAACTGACCAATTTCGCCGGTAGCACCTACGTGAATTCCACCGCAAAGCTCAATCGATTCACCGAATTTGATGACCCTTACCTTGTCACCGTATTTTTCACCGAAGAGGGCAATGGCACCCAACTGTTCGGCTTCAGCCATGGGCATTTCGCGGTGTTCGTCGCGGCATGCATTCTGACGGATCAATTCATTTACCCGCTTCTCGATGGCCTCCAACTCCTCTTCCGAGACTTTCTGAAAATGGGAGAAATCGAATCTAAGTGAATCAGGTGTAACCAGGGAACCCTTCTGTTCAATGTGGGTGCCCAATATTTCACGCAAGGCGTGATCCAGCAAGTGGGTCGCGGTATGGTTCCCAGCGGTTGCACCTCGTTTGGCCGTATTGACCTGGCCGGTAAAGGTTGCGGAAGGATCCGCAGGAAGTCTCTTGGCCAGATGAACCGTCAATCCGTTCTCCTTCAGAGTGTCAAAGATTTCAAGTTTTGCCCCTTCGGTTTCGATAAAGCCGGTATCTCCAATTTGTCCACCCGATTCGGCATAAAAAGGTGTTTTATCGAAAACAAGCTGCACATATTCCCCTTTTTTATCCTTGACCATCCGGTAACGACAGATTTTCAGCTCTGAAGCCGTATGGTCGTAACCTACGAATTCGCTTTCGATGGAAGGGCGAATCTCGATCCAGTCGCCCGTTTCGAGCTGTGTGGCATTCCGGGAACGGTTTTTCTGCTCTTCCATAGCCTTTTCGAATTCCTCCCGGTTAACGGTAAAATTCTCCTCCCGGAGGATGAGTTCCGTTAAATCGAGCGGAAATCCGTAGGTATCATACAATTCGAACGCAACGGTTCCACTGATTTCATTTTTATTTTTCTTTCTTGCCACCTCCATGATGTTTTCGAGCATTCGTATACCTGTTTCCAGGGTCCGCAGGAAAGAGTCCTCCTCTTCGCGAATCACTTTGGTGACCAGATCCCGCTGTTTGTTCAGTTCAGGGAAGGCAGCCCCCATCTGATCTGCCAGAACGCCTATCAACTGGTGCATGAAGGGTTTCCTGAAACCCAGGAAGGTATATCCGTAGCGAACCGCCCTGCGCAAAATGCGGCGGATCACATAGCCTGCCTTGTTGTTGGAGGGCAACTGGCCATCGGTGATGGCAAAGGCGATGGCACGAATGTGGTCTGCAATGACCCGCATGGCGATGTCCGATTTTTCGTTTTCACCATATTTTTTACCTGCCAGGTAGCCAATTTCGGTGATGACAGGCTGGAAAACATCCGTGTCATAGTTGGATTGTTTTTTCTGCAGCACCATGCAAAGACGCTCGAATCCCATTCCTGTATCGACGTGTTTGGCAGGAAGCTCTTCCAACTGTCCGTTGGCTTTCCGATTGAACTGGATGAATACCAGATTCCATATCTCTATTACCTGTGGGTGGCTTTCATTCACCAATGCCCTTCCGGGGATTTTTATGCGCTCGTCGTCGTTGCGGATGTCCACGTGGATTTCAGAACAGGGACCACAAGGGCCGCTGTCGCCCATCTCCCAAAAATTGTCCTTTTTGTTTCCAAAGAGAATCTGATCTTCGGGAAGGTATTTTTTCCACAAGGTAAGCGCCTCTGAATCAACAGGAACACCATCTTTGACATCCCCTTCAAAGACTGTCGCATAGAGGCGATCCACCGGGATGTTAAACTTGCCTACCAATAATTCCCAGGCCCAGTCGATGGCCTCCGTCTTGAAATAGTCTCCGAAAGACCAGTTCCCCAGCATCTCGAACATGGTATGGTGATAGGTATCGTGACCAACTTCCTCCAGGTCGTTGTGTTTTCCGGATACGCGCAAACACTTTTGGGTATCCGCGATTCTCGGGCTTTTTGCAGGGGCATTCCCGAGAAAAATATCCTTGAACTGATTCATCCCTGCGTTGGTAAACATCAGGGTGGGATCATTTTTCACCACCATGGGTGCGGAGGGAACAATCTGGTGTTCTTTGGAGGCAAAAAAGTCCAAAAAAGCTTCGCGAATCTGCTTTGAATCCATCATTGAGAAAATGTTAAAAACCTTTAAATGGCACCGGTGAACCTTTCGAAAGTCTCCGAATGCCTATAAATAAACTAATTTTGCCCTCAACAGGCAAGGCGCAGGGGGTCAAAATCGTTGCAAAATTAGATTATTTCATTAATTTTGGCCTACCTCTGTTCAAAATAAATCATTTGGAATGGGCATTAACAATTACAGATTCAATCCCGATACCCTAAGTTTTGACAAGATCGAACGAAATCTTCGTTCACTGATCAAAAAAATATTGGGCTACCTGTCGACGGGGATTGTTTCCGGTATCATTTTCTTTTTTATTTTCCTGCAGTTTTTTGAGACGCCCGTCACCAAAAGATTGAAAAGAGAGAACCAGCAGTTGTTGTCGCAATACAACCTGATGAACAAGGACATTGAGAAGATTTCGAAGGCACTGGAAGATATCCAGATGCGTGACGACAACATCTACCGCGTTATTTTTGAAGCAAATCCCATTCCATCGGCTGTCAGAATGGCTGGTTTTGGTGGAGCCAACAGGTATACGAAACTGGAGAGCATGGACAACTCCGAATTGATTGCCTCGGTAGCCAAAAAGCTGGACATTCTTTCCAAACAGGTATATGTCCAGTCAAAATCCTACGACGAGGTGGTAAAAATGGCGCTAGGCAAGGAAAAGATGCTGGCCAGCATCCCTTCCATCATGCCGGTTTCCAACAAGGATTTGAAAAGAACCGCCTCCGGCTGGGGAATGCGGATGCACCCCATCTACCGGATTCCAAGGTTTCATTACGGAATGGATTTCACCGCTCCAACCGGGACCGATGTATTTGCAACGGGAAACGGTATCGTGAAGGAGGTCGACAGGAATGCCGGTTATGGGAACATCATCGTGATCGACCACGGTTATGGATTTGAAACCCTCTATGGACACCTCTCCCGTACCAACGTCAAGGTTGGACAAGTAATAAATAGAGGGGATGTCATTGGTTTCGTGGGAAGTACCGGTGCTTCAACTGCTCCTCACCTTCATTACGAAGTGATGAAAAACGGACAGAAGGTGAATCCTCAGAACTATTACTTCCAGGATCTTAATCCTTTGGAATATGAGAAGATGATCTCCATTTCGTCCAATACTGGTCAGAGTTTCGATTAATCTTAAATTTAAAAACCGTGGGATTCAAGACACCTAAATCAGAAAAGCTCTATTTCTCCATCAGCGAAGTTGCGGAGAAATTTAATCTTGCCCCTTCGGCACTTCGTTTCTGGGAAAAAGAGTTTGACACGATCAAGCCGTTCAAGAACAAAAAAGGAAATCGTTTCTATACCCAGGAAGACATCGACCATCTCGCCCTGATCAACCATTTGGTCAAGGAACGCGGGTTGACCCTGAAGGGCGCCAAAGCAAAGATTAAAGAGAACAAGGACGAGGTGGAACACAACTATGAAATCGTGCAAAAACTGCAGGAAATCAAACAATACCTGATCCAGATCAAAGAGACCCTGTAATTCCGGATATTCTTCCGGCAAACGAATCGTTTTACGGCATCATGCTCCTTCAAAAGCTCATTCAACACCTTGAATCCTATGCGCCCCCTGCTTTTCAGGAGTCGTATGACAATGCCGGCCTTTTGCTGGGTGATAATACCCGAGACATCACAGCAGCCCTTGTTGCGCTGGACGTGACAGAAGCGGTGATAGAAGAGGCAATTTCTAAAAAATGTGAGTTGATCATTTGTCATCATCCCCTCATTTTTAAAGGTATCAAGCGTATTACAGGTAGCAATGAGGTAGAGCGGTGCCTGATCAAAGCCATCAAAAATGACCTGGCCATTTACGCTGCGCATACCAATCTTGACAGCATCACCGGAGGGGTGAACTCGAAAATCTGCGATAAAATCGGATTGGAGCAATGCAAGATTCTCTCCCCTGCCAGTAATTTGCTGCTAAAGCTGGTGACCTACATTCCTGCCGACCATTTGGAAGGGGTAAGAACTGCCATCTTTTCTGCGGGAGCAGGAGAAATCGGCAATTATGATTGGTGCAGTTTCAGCAGTCAGGGCACGGGCACCTTCAGGGGCAACAAGAACAGCAAGCCTTTTGTTGGAAATGCAGGCCAGCTACACACAGAACCGGAGATACGACTGGAGATAATCGTTCCGCGCCACCTGGCAGAAAGAGCAGTGGCAGCCTTAAAGGAAGCCCATCCTTACGAAGAGGTTGCCTTTGATTTGCTCCCCCTTGAGAATGGTTATTCAACCGTCGGTATGGGCATGATTGGTCAGTTGCCGGTTCCAGCCGATGAGACCCTGGTATTGGAAAGAATTAAAGCGGTTTTTGATTGCAAAGTCATCCGGCACACCGCCCTTCTGAACAAAAAAATAAAAAAGATTGCAGTTTGCGGTGGCTCAGGCAATTTCCTGATTGCCAAAGCAATAGCAGCAGGTGCCGACCTTTTTGTCTCGGCGGATTTCAAGTATCACGACTTTTTCGAAGCAGATAAGTCCATTGTTCTGGCCGACATAGGTCATTATGAGAGCGAACAATTTACGAAAGAGGTTTTAAAAGAGATAGTTTTAAAAAAATTCCCTACATTTGCACTCCGTTTGTCGGATGTAAAAACCAACCCGGTTTCTTACTTGTAAACGTTAAAGTATAATTATAATATTGCGGATATGTCGTTAGAAATTAACAAAACAACCGATGGCAAAGAGGTTTCAGTTCAAGAAAAACTGAAAAGGCTCTATGAATTACAAACTGTTGTTTCAGAAATCGATAAAATAAACACGCTTCGCGGCGAATTACCCTTGGAAGTACAGGATCTTGAAGATGAGATCGTCGGATTGAAGACCAGACTTTCCAACCTTCAGGATGAGATCAAAAATCTCAATACGGCTGTTACCAACAAAAAATCGGAGATTAAGGATTCCAAATCCAAGATCGACAGGTACAAGGAACAGCAGGAAAATGTGCGCAACAACCGCGAGTTTGATTCCATCTCCAAGGAAATGGAGTTCCAGACACTGGAGATTGAACTGGCTGAAAAAAGAATCAAGGAATATTCGGTAGACGTGAAGGCCAAAGGCGAGTTACTGGACGCTTCCAACCTATTGCTGAAAGAACGCGAAGAGGATCTGGTTCGCAAGAAAAAAGAGTTGGAAGAGATTACGGCAGAAACTGCTGTTGAAGAAGATTTACTCAAGGCAAAGACCGCCAAGATCGCCACCATGATCGAGGAGCGGCTTTTGACCGCCTTCAATAAAATCAGGAAGAATGCCCGCAACGGACTCTCTGTAGTCACAGTTCAGCGTGATGCTTGCGGCGGTTGTTTCAATAAAATCCCACCACAGCGCCAATTGGATATCGCTTCCCGAAAGAAAATCATCGTTTGCGAATATTGTGGCAGAATCCTTGTCGACAAGGACATTGCAACGCCTCAGGTTGAAGAAAATTGAAATGCCTGAAAAACATAGTTAAAAGCTCCTGACCGGGGCTTTTTTTATGCCTAAAATCCATTCGCTAAAATAGTTACCCCATGCTCGGTAAATGCCAGAGGTAAAGCATTTTTTGGATGTTTTGATGAATATGTCATCACAAATTGTGAGGATATATTTTTCCTAACAGCTTGATTTAAAGAACGAGTCTCCACTTCATATAGTTCTGCCGGGTCAAAATCCAACCTGACCCTTTGCCCCCTAA
>CAINVV010000068.1 GCA_903854235.1 uncultured Bacteroidia bacterium
CGGTTGGTAACAGCCTGATCGATACGATGGACAAGCATTTTCAGGATTATTACCACCTCACGAAGGCCGACTCGGCCAATGTTCAGTTTTCGCATTACCTGGGCTATTTTTTCATGGCCTTGCCCGCCGGCTGGTTTATTCACAAACTGGGATACAAATGGGGGATTATTTTGGGTCTGAGTTTAGCTGCAGTTGGCTGTCTGTGGTTTTATCCAGCCACCAAGATTGACGGTTTCTGGGCAGTTCTGCTTGGCGTTTGCCTGGTAGCGATGGGTTTCTCGTTCCTTGAAACCGTTGCCAATCCCTATACTACTGTGTTGGGAGATCCCAAATATGCGGCATCCCGAATCAACCTGGCACAATCCTTCAACGCGCTAGGCTGGCCGATTGCTCCGTTTATCGGGGGATTGTATTTTTACCATTCAGATGCGACGCTCAATGCGCAGCAAAATGCAGAAATTGCACACAAGACCATGTGGATTCCCTATGTGGGACTTGCCCTGATCATTGTGGTCCTTATTATTGCCTTTGTTAAGAGCAAAATGCCTGATATTGTTGAAAAGGAGAGGGATGAAAATAATTCAGAAAACAGGGCGGCTCAGGCCGATGTATTCGGACAGCAAAACCTGTTGTCAACTGTTCTTTTGTATGTATGCGCCATTCTGTTCAGTTTTGCACTGGGCATGATCTTCCGCTTCTTTGCCCAACTGGTGTACATGGACAGGGCAACCCTTGCCAATCCGGTTGCCATGCTGGCAGTTAACCACACTCTGGCGATGGTGTTCGATGTGGTTACCGTTCTTGCAGGGGTGGGTTCCATCGTTTTTATCACACTGAAAAGAGGAAAACTGATTCACAGAGACAGTATCTGGTCGGCCCCACACTTTACCGGTGCAACCATATCGCAATTCCTGTATGTGGCGGCACAGGCAGGGATCTTCAGTTTCTTTATCAACTACATGGTAGAAGAGGTTCCGGCGATAGCCGAGAGCATGAAATCGAGCTGGTTCATAGGGGGAGAAAATGGTTCCATCTTGCGAAACGGGGCCTATTTCCTGACCGAGAAGGGGGCAACCTCCCTGATGTCGTGGATGGCATTTCCGTTGTTCCTTTTGGGCCGGTTTACCGGGTCCTTTATTTTGAGGGTCACCAAGGCACATAAAATGCTGGGGCTTTATGCCCTGATCAATGTGATATTGATGCTTGTGATTGTTGCCAAACTGGGCTGGGTGTCGGTTGCAGCGGTTTTTCTTAGCTTTTTCTTCATGTCCATCATGTTTCCGACTATTTTCTCGCTTGGGATCTTTGGGTTGGGCGAGCGATCCAAGGTGGCCTCTTCGTTCATCGTCATGGCCATTATGGGTGGAGCGGTACTGCCCAAGGTGATGGGTGCAATCGCCGATGCGGATGGCATGGCGGCGGGTTACGTTGTTCCGGCTGCCTGCTTCGTGGTGATAGCACTGTATGGCTTCTTTTGGACGAAGCTCAGTGGAGTGGACGGAGTAAGTGGGGTAAAGATTGGAACAGGCCATTGAGAAATGGGACCACTTGAAAGTTCAAGGCATCTCGGTTAATCCTGATCATTCAGTTGCTGGTAATCAGAATGTTCAGGGAAACCAGTAAAGATCATATCTTGTTCAGGGAATCGTTAATCCACTTGCTGGCTAAAAAGGGAAAAATTAAATTGTAAAAGGATGATAAATGTTGGAACTTCCGAATCACCTGCGTTCAAACGCTATTGTAAGACACTCTCCTTGAAGGAGGATGTCCAATTGATTATGGATTACAAGCAGGTTCATGCACCGGGCGCAGCCTGGCCGGAAATCACCGCAGGAATGCGGGAGGTCGGCATCCTGGACATGGAGATTTATCTTCTGGGATCCCGGCTGTTCATGATCATGGATACGATCCCTGGCTTTGACCACGAAAGTGCCATGCAGGAGCTGGCCAGAAAACCTAGGCAAAGCGAATGGGAGGCATATGTAACCAGATTTCAACAAAGTTCCGCGGAAGCAACTGCCGATGAAAAGTGGCAGATGATGGAAAGGATTTATAAGTTGGACTAGGCCTTTATCCGAAATATATTTAACAAGGAAGGTTGGGCGATGGATTCATCAGACCCTGCCCCTGGCAAAAGGAGATCTCTATTGGCGACTGGTACTTCCGGGTTTGGCAGTTGCAACTTTACAGGTTGAATTAGAGAAGTAGGATTTCGTTCTATCCGGAGTCAATCAGTTGTGGCCCAGGTGTCCATTCTAAAATCCAAAATCCACCATTCCAAATCGATCCTTCGACACTGCTCAGGAACCGAATTGGAATGGTGGATTTCTAAGTTATTGCTTTTATCTTTGCACCAAACTCATTTTTATGCTGGATACGATATTGCAGCACCGTTCCATTCGAAAATACACAGAGGATGACATTTCAGAGGAATTGCTGAATGGAATTCTGGAAGCCGGATGCAGGGCCTCCACCACCGGAAATATGCAGGTTTACAGCATCGTCGTAAACAGAAGTGCGGAGATGAAGAGGCAATTGGCAGGATGTCATTTTAACCAGCCGATGGTAGAAAGAGCCCCTGTCGTTCTAACCTTTTGTGCCGACTTCAACAGATTTAACCTGTGGTGCAAACAGAACCAGGCCGATCCAGGTTACGACAATTTTCTCTCATTTTTCACGGCAGCCATTGATGCCCTTTTGGTTGCCCAGAATGTTTGCCTTGCTGCGGAAAGCGAGGGTCTTGGGATTTGTTATCTCGGAACAACCACCTACCTGGCCGCAAAAATCATTGATATACTTAAATTGCCTGCAGGCGTAGTTCCGGTCACGACCGTAACAATTGGATGGCCGGATGAATTGCCCCCGCTGACGGATAGGTTGCCGCTCGGGGCAGTAGTGCACCATGAGACGTATGACAACTTCGATACTGGAAGAATTTCAAAGCTCTATGACGAAAAAGAGGCATTACCGGAAAATTTAAAATTTGTCTCCGAAAATAACAAGCAAACGCTTGCGCAGGTCTTTACGGATGTCCGCTACAAAAAATCCGACAATGTGGTTTTTTCGAATATGTTGCTGGATGTGCTGAAGCAACAAGGTTTTATGAACCAATGATCACCATGGGCAAACGAAATCAATACCTGTTGGCTCCGGGATTTGAGGGGCTCGAAAGCTGGGTTAAAAACCTTCCGGCCTATTTTGAGGGTCACGGGACCTCCATTTTTAAGGACCGTAATGAGGTGAAAATTTTTGAAGTGCTTGGTTTTGAGTTGAATGTAAAGTCTTTCAAATTGCCCAACCTGGTCAACAGGTTTGCCTACGTTTACGTGCGGGGCTCAAAGGCGGCCAGGTCCTTCTGGAATGCCAGCCGTTTTTTGGATTGCGGTGCCTCCACGCCAAAACCCGTTGCCTACGTGGAGTGCATTTTGGGAGGAAAACTCAGGGAGAGTTACTATGTTTCTCTGAACTACCGTTGTGATTTTACGCTGAGAGATGTGTTGAACAACCAGGTCACGGACAAGCAAAATATTTTGAAACAATGGGTTCTGTTTACCTGGGAGCACCTGCACAAAAACGGGATTTTCCATCTTGATTATTCTCCGGGCAATACCCTGATAAAAAAGCTGGAAGGGGAATATCAATTTGCCGTTGTAGACCTTAACAGGATGAAGTTCCAGCCAGTCGGTTTTGAAGAGGGAATTTACAATTTCAGACAACTGGATACCGATGAAGAGACCCTGCGGCTGATTGCTTCGGAATATTCAAGACTCTGCAAGATGCCGGAAGAGAAAGCCATTGAGTTGCTGTTAAAACTGGATCAGCGCAACAAGAATTACCGCCATCGCAAAGGCAATTTTAAAGGATGGTTGCGGGGTGGAGAAAGCTAAAAAAGTACTGAATTTAAATTCCAAGAAAAATTATTCCCTATCCTTTGGCTTGGGATTCAAAACGTCCAGCATCACCAACCGCTTGTAGATATCGATGGCTTTGATAAGTTCCATGCAACTTGGAGTAGGATAAATGCAAGGTTTTCCACCAAATACGGAACAAGGCCGGCAAGTCAAAATACCATCCGGAGGTTGGATCTGGTACTCTTTCGGCTGGCCCAACGCCGAAAAGCCAAAAGCCGGATGCGTTCCACCCCACACAGAAATGGTTCTGACCCCTGAAAGGGAGGCGAGGTGCATGTTGGAAGAGTCCATCGCAATCATCAAGTCGAGCATCCTGATCATCGCAATCTCTTCCGAGAGGGTAAATTTACCCGCCACCAGATGAACATTGTTGCTGTGTTGCTCCAGCTTTTTCAAAAGTCTTAGTTCCTTCTCCCCTCCTCCAAATAGAAAGAAGACTGCCTTGTGATTTTTGTTGATCAGGGTAATCAACTCCTTAAAGTTTTCAATTCCCCAGATCTTTGGGGCAGTATTGGCAAAAGGGGAGAGCCCTATTTTTAGGTATCCTTTCTCGGGGATCTTTCCCAGGAGATAACTACGTGCGTTTTGAAAAGCCTCTGAAGAATAATCGATGTATGGGGACTTGCCGATCTGAACTTCGATGCCAGCCGCGAGAAAGGTGTCCACATATCTTTGCGTCGCGTGTCTCAGTTCTGTGATCTTCTTCGTGCGGATGATCTTGTTTTTCTCTTTCCTTCCCTTGTCAATGACAAAGACAGGTACATGTGCCAGCTTGAAAAAAAAGCCGACGATTCTTGTTCTGAGTACTGCGTGCAAGTCGACGACCTCTTCGAATGGCCCTAATTCTTTCAGATCCTTGTACAGCCGATAAAGCCCTTTCAATCCCTTGTGTCGCTCATCCAGTTTGGGAAAATACAATTTTAACCGGGGAATGCCGAAGAAGAAGGGTGCGAAGAAGGGCCTTGTCACCAGTGTGATGTGCAGGTCACTGTTTGATTCAATTACATTGCGAATTACAGGAACCGTAAGGGCTACATCGCCCATGGCGGAAAGTCGGAAAACAAGGATTTTCTTCATCTATAAGTGACTAAATTGACTAGAGTGACTAAAGTGACTAAAGTTGGGAGACCCTGCAATTCAAGTACTTTAAGTACTCTAGTCACTTTAGTCACTTCTTATTTGTATTGCTCGTAGCTCTTCTCTTCGAAAAGGTTGGATCCGGTGATTTCATTTATTTTCCGCTTCACATCCGAACGATCATCGTTGATGAAGTAGACGGATCGGGCGGTCTTGATGAAATCTTCTCCAAATTCCTTGTCTCTTTCCAGATCCCGGATGTGATCCTCAATGACCCAAAGTTGGGTGTTGATTTCATACAACCGGAGATAGAGTGGATGTGATTTATCCAGAATGGTGCTCATTGCCTGATTGACCACCTCGTACTCCTTCCTCAAATTGGCAAGCTTGTCTGGATCTTTGATTCTCTCCAGTTTGATTTCGATGATCGTCAACTTGTCGGCAATCTCCCCGTTCGATACTTCTAGCTTCATTGGTTTGTTTTTTGTTTTTCAATGGCCAAAAAATCATACCCAGATTTTAGACCCGGTTGGGATAATATATTTCTGGGGGTATTTTATGATTGATGATGCAAAAATAGCAATTTAATCATTGTGCGATCAGTTCTGTTAGCTCAAGGGATTCGGTACACATCGCGCGCCGAACCCTGCGCCGTTGGCATAATCAGCACATCGTCGATGTTGACGTGGGCTGGTCGTGTGATCAGGAAGAGAATCGTCTCTGCTATATCGACCGGAGATAGTGGGGTGAAACCCTTGTACACACTTTTGGCACGTTCATCATCCCCCTTGAAACGGACATTGGAAAATTCGGTATCGACCATCCCTGGAGCGATCGTGCCAACTTTCACACCGAAAGGAAGGAGTTCAATGCGCATCGCGTGAGAGATCGCCTGTACGGCATGTTTGGTGCCGCAATAGACCCCACCCATCGGATAAGCCTCTTTGCCTGCTATGGAAGAGATGTTGATGATCTGACCTGTTTTGCGGGCCTTCATCCAGGGTGTCACACACCTCGAAACATAGAGCAGCCCTTTGACATTGGTGTCAATCATCCTTTCCCAGTCGTCGATCTCCCCATTGTCGACGGTATCCATTCCAACGGCAAGGCCTGCATTGTTCACGAGCACATCTACCGCTTTCCAGTTGTCTGGCAGACTATCCAGGGAGGTATGAACCTGGTCTGCCTTTCTGACGTCAAAACAGAGCAACAGGCATTTTACCTTGAATTTTACCGCAAGGTCCCTCTCCAGTTCTACCAGACGCTTGTTTCTGCGGCCGGTCAGAATCAGATCAAAGCCATTGGCTGCCAGAAGATGGGAGGTAGCAGCACCAATTCCGGAAGTAGCTCCTGTGATGAGTGCAATTTTTGACATAACGATTTTTTTGAGGAAGCTAAAATAGGAAAAACTGACTGTTATTTGGAAAGAAATCGGAAAAACATTCATGCAGGTAACGAATGGTTTCTGAGCTCAGTTAGCGGCTTTTCCCATGAATCAATTATCTTTGTAGAAAAACAGACAGGTCATGAGCGAAAATAGTCCAAAATCCTTCAGCATTGATCAGACTCCCGAACCGGATGACTTGCAGAGTGTCATCTATTCGATGCTTGCCATCCCACATCTTTCCCCGGTAAATATCTTCAACGAATTTGCAGCCCCGGATCTCGATCCCTCTCAAATGGGGGGTGATAATGCAGACGATTCGGGAATCTTCCAACTGGACGATGAAGAGCAATTCTATTCCTTAACCATCTATGCCGACCATCGCCGACTCGCCATTGATCCCTATGCTGCGGCTCAAATTCTCGTTGCAAAGGCGGTCAGGAGATTGACGTGTTACGGTGCCGTTCCGGTATCCATCAGCAGTTTCATGAATCACGTG
Source organism: uncultured Bacteroidia bacterium (assembly GCA_903854235.1). Taxonomy (GTDB): domain Bacteria; phylum Bacteroidota; class Bacteroidia; order Bacteroidales; family Prolixibacteraceae; genus CAINVV01. The sequence goes on from CAINVV010000068.1 coordinate 6,872, forward strand.
GAGTTTGCGAATCCCATTGCCCAGGAGATGGTGATGGCAGCAAGGCTGGGACTGGATGCTGCGGCAAAAGGTTTTAACCTGAAATTTTCGCAGCGCAAATTGCATTACGATTATTCCGGAGACCAGGGATTTGTTCCTCCAACATTGATCATCAGTCTGTTCGGAAAACTCAAAAGCAGGAACCAGCTGTTGTTGCCTAAATTCAGGAAAAAGGGAGACAATCTTTTGCTGGTAGGACGTTCCTACAACGATATAAACGCCTCGGAATACCTCGACTTCTACCACGAAGTGAAGGAATGGCCCCTGATGAAATTCAGCCTTTCCACAGAAAGCCGCCTCACGGAAGTGATGAAGGAGGTGATCCAGAAGGACCTTGTCATTTCAGCCTCACCGGTAGGCATTGGAGGACTCTTCTTCACCCTTTTGCGGAATGCCTTGCCCAATGATCTTGGGTTTGACATTACCACGGATGGCGAAATCAGAAGTGATGCATTCCTGTTCGGCGAGTCGATGGGAAGATATGTGGTATCTGTCTCCAAAGAAAAAGAGGATGAATTTGTCGATTACCTCTTCGACAGAAAAATTCCTGTGATGACCCTCGGTCATGTAACCAAGGGAGAAATTAGAATCGATGACCAGTCGATGGGCTTTGTCGACAAGGGACTGGTCAGTGAAACCATAGACGATCTGGATGAGTGAAATTAAGCCCTACCGGGAATCCTCCGCTGGGAAGAAGGAACAGATCGCAACCATGTTCGATCACATCGCTCCGAAGTATGATTTTCTCAACCATACCCTTTCCTTTGGCATCGATAAATTGTGGCGTCGCAAGGCCATCCGGCTGATTTCCGGCTATTCACCGGAAACCATTTTGGACGTGGCTACTGGTACGGGTGATTTTGCCATTGCAGCACTGAGATCTGGCGCCAGAAAGGTGACAGGGATTGACATCTCGAAGGAGATGGTGGCCGTGGGGAAAGAAAAGGTGAAAAAACTTGGTCTGGAAGATCGCATCGAACTGATGGCAGGCGATTCTGAATCCATCCAGTTTCCTGATGAAAGCTTCGATGCCGCAACCGTAGCCTTCGGAGTCAGAAATTTCGAGAACCTGGGTAAAGGTCTTGGAGAGTTATTCAGGATACTAAAAAAAGGAGGAACGGTTTGCATTCTTGAATTTTCCAAGCCCCGTAACTCTTTGGTGAAATTTGGATACAAATGCTATTCAAAATGGCTGATGCCGGCCGTGGGGCGACTCGTTTCAGGCGATCGTTCTGCCTATACCTATCTTCCCGAATCAGTGGAGGGATTTCCTGACGGAGAAAAATTCATTACTTTTATGAGCGAATCCGGCTTCGAACAGATCCGTGAATACAGGCTCACATTTGGGATAGCAACGATTTATTTGGGGAAGAAACTATAAAAGGCAAAAGGCAAAATTGAAAATGGGGAAGGGGATGAAATTGTTAGGTGTTGTGGTTGTGCTTCTTTTGGTCGGAGCCGGAAATCCTGCGTCTGCCCAGTTGACGAAGGATGAAAACCTGTCGCGCTTCGACGATCGTCCACTCCATTTCGGATTCTACCTGGGTCTTAATACCATGGATTACCGCTTTGCCCATTACAACGATCTGACGCAAAACCCGGTTGTGTCGGCACAGGGCAGTAGTTTTATGGCCGATGCCGACAAAAAATTTTACAATGGAGTTCATTCCTATCGGGTTGAATCCTATCCGCTTAAACCTGGTTTTACGGTGGGAGGGGTCATCAATCTGCGGATGAACAAGGGCGTTGATTTTCGATTTACTCCTGGAATGTCACTTGGGTCGAGACAACTGCTATTTACGGACAACATCAGTCAATACATGAAGTCTACCACCAACGGAGGAATTCTTTATCCCGGGTTGACCTATGAAAGATACACCACCACTCCCTCTGCATACATAGACATTCCTTTTGGTTTTCGTTACAAGGGCTTCCGGTCCGGCAACCTCCGTCCTTACATTTACGGTGGTGCCGCCTACAGAAGAGACCTGGAGAGCAAACGGATCTCCGAAAGCGTGCTTCACCTGAACAGGAATGGATACTATGTGGAGGTCGCCTTTGGTATCGATACCTATTTCCCCTATTTCCGGTTTACCGGAGAATTTAAATATTCGTGCGGCCTTAACAACCTGCTCAATTTTGATGTTTCTGCAACAAATCCGCCCTATTACAGTTATGTTTTGAAAAGCTTGAAATCCAACATTTTCACGTTGATTTTCTATTTTGAATAACCGGATCTTCCGGTATGTTGTAGCGGAGCAACTTGAAAAATGCAGGCCGGATGGAGTGCAAGGCTGCAAAAAAATCAATTCCAATTTTGATGAAATCGCTACGATTTATTTTCGTGCCACCGAAAATGAATCTTTTGGCATTCCATCAGGCAAATAAAAACCAACTTACAAGCAGATGAAAAAAGAACTCAACATAGCGGTATCTCCGGCAGAGGCAGGCGAACAGGACAAGCTTAAGGAGGTAGTCGCCGCCAACCTGAAAATAGAGAAGGAACGGATCTTTCAGATCACGGTTGTCAGGCACTCCATCGATGCCAGAAATTCGAGAATTCGCATCAACCTCTCCCTGGAGGTGACCATCGACGAAGTACCCGAAAAAATCAGCCGTCCTCATTTTGATTATCCGTTTGTGGGGAATAAAAAACCGGTTGTGATCGTAGGTGCCGGTCCTGCAGGATTGTTCGCAGCTCTTCATTTGATTGAACTGGGGTTCAAACCCATCCTTCTGGAGCGTGGGAAAGAGGTGAACGAAAGGAAAAAAGACATTGCTGCCATTCACAGCGAGCACCTGATTAACCCAGATTCCAATTACGGATATGGGGAAGGTGGCGCCGGAACCTTTTCAGACGGCAAACTCTATACCCGCTCCAAAAAGAGGGGGGATGTCAGAAAAGTACTGGAAGTACTCAATTTTCACGGGGCACAGGACGAAATACTGGTTGAGGCTCATCCACACATCGGCACCAACGTATTGCCAAAGGTCATCGGTGCCATCCGTGAAACGATTGAGCGGTCGGGCGGTACCTATCATTTCAATTCTCGGGTCACGGATCTGATCCTGGAAGGGGACCGCATCAAAGGGGTGGTTCTCCAGAACGGTGACAGGGTAGAAGGAATTGCCGTCATTCTGGCAACCGGACATTCTGCACGGGATATTTATTATCTGCTTCAAAAGTGCAGCATTGAGCTGGAAGCCAAGAGCTTTGCCCTGGGTTTGCGCATCGAGCATCCGCAGGAACTGATAGATAAAATTCAATACCACGGCACCGCCAGAGGTAAATACTTGCCACCTGCCACCTATACGATGGTTGAGCAAGTAGGTGACAGGGGTGTTTACTCTTTCTGCATGTGCCCGGGTGGCGTGGTCGTTCCTGCCGCCACTTCGCCGGGAGAGCTGGTGGTGAACGGGATGTCACCCTCCAGCAGGGGGGGCAAATTCGCCAATTCGGGGATGGTCACAGAGATTCGGCCCGAAGATCTACCCAAGGAATTTCAGCGATTTGGCATCTTTGCAGGTCTCGAATTTCAACAGGCAGTCGAAAGAAACTGCTTCCAGGCAGCCGGTGAAAGCCAGCTGGCTCCCGCCCAACGTTTGGCAGATTTTGCGAATAACCGTAAAAGTGCCACACTTCCCGAAACTTCCTACCGGCCAGGGATTACCCCTTCCAATATCGGAGCCTGGCTGCCAGGATTTGTAACCAACAGATTGAGGGAGGGATTGTTGAAAATGGGTCAAAAAAGCAGGGGATACCTGACCAACGAAGCCATTGTGATGGGTGTAGAGAGCAGGACCTCCTCCCCGTTGAGAATTCCCAGATCGGACGAAACGCTTGAGCAGCTGCAGGTCAAAGGGCTATTCCCTTGCGGGGAAGGTGCAGGCTATGCAGGAGGGATTGTTTCGTCTGCAGTGGATGGCGAGAGAGTGGCGGAAATGATAGGGCAACTTTTTAAACCTTGAAGGTGTTAAAACCCTCAAGGTTTAGCTCTTCTTCGAAACTCTGCGCAAACAATGGCTGATGAAACGCCGACATTGAGAGATTCCAGTTCCCTGTTCCCTTCCGGATAGGAAGGGATGGAGATTTTCTTTGTCAGGAAAGGGATAAGCTCCGGCGAAATACCTTTTCCTTCGCTGCCCATCACGACAAGGGCATCCTGCGCCAAGTCGGTTTTAAAGAGGTTTTCTCCTTCCATGAAAGTACCATAAACAGGGATTTTATTTTCCATCGCTTCACCCAGGAAAGTTGGCAGATCGACGTAACGGACCGTCACCCGGGCAAGGGCACCCATTGTGGCCTGCACGCATTTGGGATTGTATAGATCGGCACATTCTGCAGAACAGAAGATGGTGGTGATGCCAAACCAGTCGGCAGTCCGGACGATGGTTCCCAGATTCCCGGGATCCTGCACTCCATCCAGAACCAAATGAATTCCCTGAAGAGAATCGAAAGAAAACCTTTCAGCTTCGGGAATGCGGAACATCGCCAGGATTGTAGATGGGTTCTTGAAGGAAGATATACGTTCCATCTCCTTACCGGAAAGCCGGATTACATTGATTCGTGTCCTACCTGATTCAGCACTTGCCATGCTTTCCCCGGTGGCATACAACTCCATCGGAACCAGCGTAGTTTTCAATAAGTCAAAAACCAGTTTCTCTCCTTCCGCTACGAAGCACCCGGCTTTTTCCCGCTCCTTTTTGTGGGCCAGTGAACGGATAAAATCAATGGTTTGCCTAGAGATCATCAGCGTGAGCAGTTTATTTGTCCCAAAAATAATCCATTTTTAATTAACAGGGTTGATTATCTTTGTTTTAGTTTTTTAGGTACGATAAATTGAAGAAAATCTTTACATATGGGGTCGTTTCAGCAGGAATAATCCTGTTTTCTTTTTTGATAGTAGGCTGTCAAACAAATAAATACGTTCCAGAAAGGAATTATTTGCTTTCAAAAGTCACCATTAAAACCGACAAAAAAATAGTCGATAGGAATACCCTGAAGAGCTATCTCAAACAAAAACCCAATACCCGGATTTTCGGTTTCTGGCGGTTTCACCTTGGATTATACAATCTTTCCGGCAAAAATAAAGAGAATGGTTGGCTCAAACGGATCGGTGAAGCACCTGTGATTTATGATCCTTATCTGACTCAAAAGACCAGGGAGGAGTTTGAACGGTTTATGCACAGTAAAGGATACTTTAACGCCGTCATAAGTGATAGCACCATGTTGAATTCGAACGGAAAGGCAGAGGTATTTTATTACATCCAGGCCAACCAACCTTACACCATCCGTTCTTACCAAACAGTTATCAGGGATGATTCACTGCGTCGCCTGTTGGAGAAACCGGGCGATCTAAGTCTGATTAAGCCAAAATCGTTGTTCGACTCCGATTTGCTTGGCATTGAGAGTCAACGATTGCTGAAAAAAATTCAAAACGAAGGATTCTACAAATCGACCAAGAACATCTTTTATTACGAGGCTGATTCGATTCGGAAAGGGCGTGGCGTAGACCTGAAACTGGTCATCGAAAAAGAGAGCTTCGGGGATTCAGCCGATCAGGTACAGAAGAGAAACCACGAACGTTACACTTTCAGAAATTTTTACTACCTGAACGAGAAGGATATTCAAAACTCGCTTTTTTCTGAAAGCGGAGGAGCAGATACGCTCCGTAATGATACGTTGCGAATCGGCCACCACTTCTTTGTTTCCAAGAAAATAAGAAAGTTGAAACCAGACCTTTTGATGAATGCCAACCATTTGGCCGATAAAAAATTTTACAGTGCTACTCTGGTTGACAGAACCTACAATGAATATTTCGCTTTAAGACTATTCAAACTGGTTAACATCCGGTTTGTGGAAACAGGTCTTAAGGATGCCGAAGGTTATCCGATGCTGGATTGCTACATCCAGTTGACCCCCAGTTTGAGTCAGTCCTACAGTGCCAGTGTTGAGGGGACCAATTCTCTTGGCAATTTTGGACTGGCCGGTAATCTTGGTTACCAGCACAAAAATCTTTTTCGCGGAGGCGAAATTTTTGATCTTCAGTTTCTGGCGGCAACGCAAAAACAGAGTTATGGCGTCGGAGATTCAGCAACCACCTTCAATTCGGTTGAAACGGGAGTGGATGCAAAGATCACCATTCCCAAATACATCGCACCCTTCCTGAAAACCAATTTCTTCAGGTTCTCAACACCGCAAACCTTTTTCAATATTTCCTACAATTATCAGAAAAGGCCCGATTATACCCGTACCATTGCCCGTTCCACCTTTGGTTACCAATGGAAATCTTCGGAGTTCGTCACGCACAGGATCAATGTGCTCGACATCAACCTGGTCAGGATGTTTGCCCTTGATTCCGTTTTCCTGAACCGGATCGAGAATCTGTACATCAAGAGTTCCTACATCGACCACTCCATTACCGCTTTGAATTACGCTTATACCTACAGCACACAGACCCAGAAGAAAATGGACTATGAGGTATTCAAATACGACATAGAAACAGCCGGGAATGTGCTTTTTCTGGTTAATCAGGCCCTGAACAGGTCCAAATATCTTTCTGAGGGAGGAACCATTCAGCAATATCACCTGTTGAAGACCCCATTTGCCCAATACCTGAAATTTGAAGCAGAATACCGGAAAGCCTTTAGGGATGGAAACTACAATGGACTGGCGGTGCGGATTTTTGGGGGCGCAGCCTTTGCCTACGGTAATTCAGATCAGATTCCCTTTGAGCGAAAATTCTTCTCGGGCGGTGCGAACGGCATCAGGGCCTGGTCAATACGAACCCTGGGTCCAGGTTCCTACCAGTCAAATCCCAATGAATTTCCTAACCAGTCGGGCGATATCAAACTGGAAGCCAATGCAGAATACCGCTTCAGAATGATTGGCTCATTGGAAGGAGCACTCTTTTGTGATATGGGCAACATTTGGTCTGTCAAGGACAACCGTCCCGGTACGGAATTTCGCCCCAACAGCCTCCTGAGGGAGATCGCGATCGGTTCCGGTGCCGGCCTTCGTTATGACTTTAGTTATGTCATCCTGCGACTCGATTTGGGGGTTAAAATGCACGACCCCTCGTTGACGGAAGGTGCAAGATGGATCTCTCCGAATGACTATTTGAAAAAAGGCAACATCAACTTTGTTTTTGGTATCGGTTATCCGTTTTAGGTGGCCGTATTATTCGTTTTTTTCCTCAAAATGTAGTAACTTGAGTAGAAAAAAGCTAGTATGTTTCTCAGGGAGCTGGGTGAAATTTTTATTTTTTCCAAAAGGGAACGAAACGGTATCTTATTCCTCCTTTCCATTTTGCTGTTCGTGGTTGTACTGGACCTGATGCTACCCCTCTTTCTGAAGGAGCAGGTGTATGATACGACGGCGTGGAGAGAAAAGGCGGAAGCCTATTTTGCCCAATCTTCCTCCGATGGCGACACGTTGAAAGTCCAGTTTTCAGGAACGCTAGATCCCAACAGGGTGCAGATTTCCGAATTGTTGAAGATTGGAATACCGGCCACCCTGGCAGCCAATTGGGTCCGGTATCTGGAGAGGGGAGGCCATTTTAAAAAGAAGGAAGAGCTCTTGAGGCTTTACGGAATGACCGCGGATAAATTGGCTACCTTCGGTGAAAACCTGTCCTTTACTGCTACCCGAAATGCGGACTCGGCCAAAACAGGTGTCAAAAGAAAGTTGATTCAGAAATGGCCAACTCAAAGTAGTGGAGATGCCCTAAAAAAATGGCCAACAAAACCGGACCGAAAGATAGAAATGGTTGAGGTCAACAGTGCTGACTCTGCACAGTTGGAGGCATTGCCGGGTATTGGTCCGGTACTGGCCTCCAGGATCATCAAATACCGGCGGTTGCTTGGCGGGTTTTATGATGTGTCCCAACTGATGAAAATCTATGGCATGTCGGAAGAACTTTGGCAGCGCTCCGCTCCGCACCTGAGTGTCGATACTTCCGGGATCAGGAAAGTGGAGATCAATTTTCTTTCCCTGACAGACCTGGGTCACCATCCGTATATAGGGTTCAGATTGGCAAAAAAAATTATCCGGAAGCGAGACACGGATGGAAAATTCAGGACAAAAGAGGAATTGGCAACCATTTTTTCGCCAGATTCGCTCCGGCAACTGCTTCCTTATCTGTCGCTGACTGGTACGGAAAAATGATTTTTTCAGGTTTTTTATAAATTTATCCACAAATCTTGCATCTGTCGACTAATATTTCTAAATTTGCGACCCGAAAAGACAAAGAACAAAGTAAAAAAATTCAAGTATGATTGTTATTCCTATCAAAGACGGTGAGAACATCGAACGCGCGCTGAAACGTTTCAAAAGAAAATTTGAAAAGACGGGTGCAGTAAAAGAACTTCGTGGCCGTCAAGCTTTTGAGAAACCTTCTATCACCCGTCGTACGGAGATCAAGAAGGCTATTTACATTGAGCAATTGCAGCGTTCAGAAGATAATTGAGGATTTATTGTTGAAGATTGTATTTTGAAGGATATTTTTTGTAAATTCCTTCCGATTTCAATTTTCGTTGGATGCAAGACATCGGGCATTTTCTCAATTTTTTAAAATATGAAAAGCGGTATTCCGATCATACGGTAACTGCCTATGAGAAAGACCTCGACCAATTCATACTGTTCGGCAGTGAAATGGTTGAGGATTTTTGCTTAGAGGAGGCTGACCATCATTTGATCAGGCAATGGGTGATCTCACTGATGGACCAGGGCCTGACCGTGGTGACCGTCAAACGTAAAATCTCGACCTTGCGTTCCCTATACAAGTTTCTACTTCGTGAAGGTCTGATGAAAAAGAATCCGACCGAGTTGGTGATGGTTCCCAAGATTGGCAAGAAACTTCCTCATTTTGTTCAGGAAGAGGAGATCAACAAGCTGATGGATACTTCCTTTTTTCCCGGTGACTTCACCGGATTGCGGGACAAGGCAGTTGTATCCCTCTTTTATGGCACGGGAATGCGGTTGGCAGAGTTGAAAGGCATCAGGATGTCAGATCTTCAATTGCATGAAAAAGTGGTCAAGGTGCTAGGCAAAAGGAACAAGGAACGTTTGATTCCCTTTCCCGCAGAAACAAGTTTTGACCTTGCAGCGTATATTAGGGTAAGGAATGAACTTTTTGGGGTTTCGAACAGTTTCCTGTTTGTTACAGACAAGGGAGATCAGACCTATGACAAACTCCTTTACCGTATCGTCAGAAAATACCTCAGTCTGGTGACAACTCTCGAAAAGAGAAGTCCACACGTTCTGAGACACAGTTATGCGACCCATTTGCTGAACCATGGTGCCGACCTGAATGCCATCAAGGAGTTGCTTGGACACGCCAGTTTGGCTGCCACCCAGGTATACACCCATACAACATTTGAAAAACTAAAGAAGATATACAACCAAGCTCATCCAAGAGCTTAAAACTAGAGGAGGAACGATTATGGACGTAAAAGTACAAACAGTTCATTTTAAGGCCGATCAGAAGCTGATTGACTTTTGTGAGAAACGGTTAAACAAGCTGGATCAGTTTTTTGACAGTGTAATTGGAGCAGAGGTAATGCTGAAACTGGAAAAGGACGAAGATCGTGAAAATAAAGTGAGCGAAATCAAACTTTCGGTGCCTGCCAACGATCCATTGTTTGCCAAGAAACAGGCCAAAACCTTTGAAGAAGCCATTGATCTGACAGTGGAAGCGCTAAAAAAACAGATGGAAAAATACAAAACCAAAACCAATAACAAATAATTTTAAAAAAAGTCGGGCGATTTGATTTTAAGAAAAAAAAATAGTTTAAATTTGCAAACCATTTTTGAAGAGTAAAATTCGGAGAAAATGGTTTGCTCTTTGGAATTGATGATGTTCTTGTCGTGATGGCAGAATCCTTAATAATGGGGGAGATACCAAAGCGGCCAACTGGGGCAGACTGTAAATCTGCTGGCGTATGCCTTCGTAGGTTCGAATCCTGCTCTCCCCACCATTTCGCGAGACATATCTCCGGGGCGTAGTTGAGCAAAAAATGCGGGAGTAGCTCAGTTGATAGAGCATTAGCCTTCCAAGCTGAGGGTCGCGGGTTTGAGTCCCGTCTCCCGCTCCAATTTGCTTTAATATTCTTAGTGAGAGACCACTAAGAGTGGTAGGGTTGTGAGTGAAAGGCTCGCAGCCTATTGGTTTGAAAAGAGATTAGATGAACAGAAATATAAAAACTAGAAATTAAAATTATTTATTATGGCAAAAGCACATTACGACAGGTCTAAACCCCACGTAAACATTGGTACTATCGGTCACGTTGACCACGGTAAAACAACGCTTACTTCTGCTATTACAATGGTATTGGCAAAAAGAGGTCTTTGCGAAATCAAATCATTCGATTCTATCGACAACGCTCCTGAAGAAAAAGAGCGTGGTATCACCATCAACACAGCTCACGTTGAGTATGCTACTGAGAATCGTCACTATGCGCACGTTGACTGCCCGGGTCACGCTGACTACGTGAAGAACATGGTAACTGGAGCTGCCCAGATGGACGGTGCCATTATCGTGGTTGCTGCAACAGACGGACCTATGCCTCAGACCCGTGAGCACATTCTGCTTGCACGTCAGGTAAACGTTCCCCGTTTGGTTGTTTTCATGAACAAAGTTGACATGGTTGAAGATCCTGAGATCCTCGAACTGGTTGAGATGGAGATTCGTGACCTTCTTTCTTTCTACAACTTTGACGGCGACAACACGCCTGTTATCCAGGGTTCTGCCTTGGGAGCACTGAATGGCGAACCTCAGTGGGAAGAAAAAGTAATGGAACTGATGAATGCAGTTGATACCTGGATTCCAATTCCTCCACGTGACGTTGACAAACCGTTCCTGATGCCGGTTGAGGACGTATTCTCCATTACAGGCCGTGGTACAGTTGCCACTGGTCGTATTGAAATGGGTAAAATACACACAGGCGACGAAATTGAATTAATTGGCCTTGGTGCTGAAAACCGCAAAACCATATGTACGGGTGTTGAGATGTTCCGTAAGATCCTTGATGACGGCCAGGCTGGTGACAACGTAGGTTTGTTGCTTCGTGGGGTTGACAAGAAAGAGATCAAACGGGGGATGATCCTGGCCAAAACAGGTTCAATCACTCCTCACACAACTTTCAAGGCTGAGGTTTATATCCTGAAGAAAGAAGAAGGTGGTCGTCACACTCCTTTCCACAACAAGTATCGTCCTCAGTTTTACATCCGTACACTGGACATCACAGGCGAAATCAATCTTCCTGAAGGAACTGAAATGATCCTTCCTGGTGACAACGTTACCATTACGGTTGAACTGATCTATCCTGTTGCATTGAACCTCGGTCTTCGTTTCGCTATCCGCGAAGGTGGACGTACGGTTGGTGCTGGTCAGGTTACTGAAATTCTGAAGTAAGCAGCGTAAAATAGTTCAAAATAGAGACGTCCCGGACTTCTGTCTGGGACGTTTACAACGGACAGCTTGTCGGAAGCAGAGGTAAGTTCGACTCTTCCTGTCCGGCTAAAAATATATTCAAAATTTTTCCAATGAAATTAACGAATTATTTCACTGAATCCTACACCGAACTTGTTCAGAAGGTCTCCTGGCCTACCTGGAGTGAGTTGCGGGGTAGTGCTGTAGTCGTATTAGTTGCTTCCCTTATAATCGCACTGTTGATCTTCGGCATTGACGTCACTTTCAGAGGTTTCATGCGCGTGGTTTACAGTTTTTTCTATTAATTTTTCCTGGAGAGATCCCTAATGAGCGAAAGTCAACACAAATGGTATGTTCTCAGAGCCATCGGAGGTAAAGAGAAGAAGGTCAAGGAATATATCGACAATGAGATAGCCAATGGCGGTCTTCAGGATTCTGTTTCTCAGGTCTTAATTCCAACTGAAAAGGTTTTTCAGATCCGTAATGGAAAGAAAGTTGCCAAAGAACGCAACTTTTTCCCCGGATACGTTTTGATTGAAGCCGCTTTGGTGGGAGAAACCTCGCACAAGCTCAGAAACATTCCCAATGTAATCGGTTTCCTTGGAGATACCAAGGGCGGTGATCCCGTCCCCATGCGTCTCGCAGAAGTAAACAGAATATTGGGCAAGGTGGATGAGCTTCAGGAGAGTGGTGAAGATTTCGATGTACCATTCTTCGTTGGTGAGACCGTAAAAGTGACCGACGGACCATTTAACGGTTTCAACGGAACCATTGAGGAAATCAATGCGGAACGTAAGAAACTGAAGGTAATGGTTAAGATTTTCGGTCGTAAAACCCCCTTGGAGCTTAGCTTTATGCAAGTGGAAAAGGAGTAAAGTAAATTTTTTTATAAAACGTTATGGCTAAAGAAATTGCTGGATTTATCAAATTACAGATCAAGGGTGGTGCAGCAAATCCTTCACCTCCTGTAGGTCCCGCATTGGGATCAAAGGGCGTGAACATCATGCAGTTCTGTAAAGCATTCAACGCCAGGACCCAGGATCAACCCGGTAAGGTATTACCGGTTGTCATCACGGTTTTTGCCGACAAGTCTTTCGACTTTGTTGTAAAAACACCGCCGGTGGCCATTCAATTGCTTGAGTATTCAAAGGTCAAATCAGGATCTGCTGAACCTCATGTCAAGAAAGTGGGATCGGTCACCTGGGATCAGGTAAGAGAGATTGCAGAGATTAAGATGCCAGACCTTAATTGCTTTTCGGTTGAAGCAGGTATGCGCATGGTAGCAGGTACTGCAAGAAGTATGGGGATAACCGTAACAGGTCAGTCACCTTTTAATAACTAATTAAAGTTAAGGTTCAAATGGCAAAAGTTACCAAGAATAAGAAAGCTGCATTGGAGAAACTCGAAGCCGGGAAATTCTATGAACTTCGTGATGCTGCCAATCTGGTAAAGGAAATAACCTTTACTAAGTTTGATGCCTCCGTTGACATTGATGTCCGGTTGGGAGTAGATCCTCGGAAAGCTAATCAGATGGTTCGTGGTGTAGTAACTTTGCCCCATGGAACAGGGAAAGAGGTACGTGTTCTGGCTTTGGTCACTCCTGACAAGGAAGCCGAAGCAACAGAAGCAGGTGCCGATTTTGTGGGTCTTGACAATTACATCGACAAAATCAAAGGTGGTTGGACAGATGTAGATGTCATCATCACCATGCCCCCTGTGATGGGAAAAGTAGGTGCGTTGGGTCGTATTTTAGGTCCTCGTGGCTTAATGCCCAACCCCAAGAGCGGAACCGTTACCATGGAAGTCGGAAAAGCCATCAAAGAAGTAAAGATGGGTAAAATCGATTTCAAGGTTGACAAGTTCGGTATCGTACACACTTCCGTCGGCAAAGTTTCTTTCGATCCAATCAAAATTGTGGAAAATGCAAAGGAATTTGTTCACACGATTCAGAAATTAAAACCCTCAGCTGCTAAAGGTACATACATCAAAAGTATTTACCTCTCTAGCACCATGAGCCCCGGCATTCAGGTAGAGCCTAAATCCTGCCTGGAAAGTTAAAAAGTTGCAATGAAAAGATCAGCTAAATTAGAGGTTATTGAACAATTGACCAATGAGATCAATTCATACAACCATTTTTACATTGCCGATATCTCAGGTCTAAACGCCGAGGTTACAAGTAATCTGAGAAGATTGTGTAACAAACGCGAAGTAAAACTGGTTGTAGTTAAAAATAAACTGCTCCGTAAAGCATTGGAAAATTCTACCAAGGATACTGCCGAACTTTACGATGTACTTAAAGACAATACATCCGTATTATTCTCCAACACGGGAAATGTTCCTGCCAAACTGATCAAAGAGTTTGCAAAAAAGAACAAGAGACCGATTTTCAAAGCTGCATTCGTAGAAGAGTGTGCCTATATTGGAGAAAATCAACTGGATGCATTGATTGATATCAAATCAAAAGAAGAACTTATCGGAGGCATCATTTCGCTGTTGCAATCGCCAATCAAGAACGTTGTTTCTGCACTTCAATCAGGAGGTCAGACCATCGTCGGCGTATTGAAAACACTGGAAGAACGCAACGCATAAGCAAAATTATAAGTAAGAAAAAACAATCCATTAATATTTAAAATCTCAAGTAGTATGGCAGATCTTAAAAAACTTGCAGAAGAATTGGTTAACCTGACTGTCAAAGAAGTTAACGAACTTGCAGGTATCCTCAAATCAGAATACGGAATTGAACCAGCCGCAGCAGCAGTTGCAGTGGCAGCAGCACCAGCAGCCGCTGAAGCTGCAGAACCGGTCGAAAAAAGCGAATTTGACGTAATCCTTAAATTCGGCGGCCAGTCCAAACTTGCTGTTGTAAAATTGGTTAAAGACCTCGCAGGTATCGGTTTGAAAGAAGCAAAAGATTTGGTCGATGCAGCACCAAAAGCGATCAAAGAAAAAGTTTCAAAAGAAGAAGCAGAATAACTGAAAGCTGCGCTTGAAGAAGCCGGAGCTGAAGTTGAAATCAGATAGGGATTGACCTGTCCTATAGGTTATACGGTTTAGGATCCCTTCCCGGGATTCTAAACCTTTTTATGTTTTTATTTTGGTTCCTTAATTTGGTAGCTAATGCCCTCAATGAATATACAACAAAGGATTAGTTTTGCGTCCACCAGAAGCAGATTTGAATACCCCGATTTCCTGGAGGTTCAGATTCAATCTTTCAAAGAATTTTTCCAATTGGGAACCTCTCCGGAAGACCGCAAGATGGAAGGTCTTTTCAAGGTTTTTCAGGAAAATTTCCCCATTTCCGATACCAGAAATAATTTTGTTTTAGAGTTTATTGACTATCAGGTCGATCCTCCAAGATACAGCATTGAAGAGTGTATCGAGCGTGGTCTAACATTTAGTGTCCCGTTAAAAGCCAAGCTTAAATTGTTCTGTACCGATCCTGAACACGAAGATTTTGATACCGTGGTCCAGGACGTCTATTTGGGGACAGTTCCCTACATGACCCAGACCGGATCCTTTGTGATCAACGGTGCCGAAAGGGTCGTCGTTTCTCAGCTTCATCGTTCTCCAGGCGTATTCTTCGGACAGAGTGTCCACGCCAACGGTACGAAGCTCTATTCTGCCCGGGTTATTCCTTTCAAGGGATCCTGGATTGAATTTGCCACAGACATCAACAACGTGATGTATGCCTACATCGACAGAAAGAAAAAGTTACCCGTAACGACTCTTTTGCGTGCGATCGGATACGAAAGCGATAAAGATATCCTTGAAATTTTTGACCTCGCGGACGAGATCAAAATTTCAAAAGCAGCCCTGAAAAAAGTGGTTGGACGAAAACTCGCTGCCCGCGTTTTAAAAACCTGGGTAGAGGATTTCGTGGATGAAGACACCGGCGAGGTGGTCTCCATCGAAAGAAACGAGGTGATTGTTGACCGTGAGGTGATCATCACCAATGAACACGTAGATGAGATCCTGGAATCCGGTACAAAAACCATTCTCCTTCACAAGGAGGATGCCGTGAACGGAGACTATGCCATCATCTACAATACCCTGCAGAAAGACCAGTGTAACTCCGAAAAGGAGGCTGTTCTTTACATCTACCGTCAGCTCAGGAATTCTGAACCGCCGGATGAGGCTACTGCAAGGGATGTCATCGACAAACTTTTCTTCTCCGAAGTCCGTTACGATTTGGGAGAAGTTGGCCGTTACAGGATCAACAAGAAACTTGGACTGAATATCGAGATGACTACCCGTGTGTTGACCAACCACGACATCATCGAGATCATCAAATATTTGATCAAACTGGTCAATTCCAAGACCGATGTTGACGATATCGACCACTTGTCCAACAGGCGTGTAAGAACCGTTGGAGAACAGATGTTCACCCAGTTTGCTGTGGGTTTGGCCCGTATGGCCAGAACCATCCGTGAAAGGATGAATGTTCGTGACAACGAGGTGTTTACACCTATCGACCTGATCAATTCCAAAACCCTCTCTTCGGTCATTAACTCCTTCTTCGGAACCAATGCCCTGTCACAGTTCATGGACCAGACCAATCCACTGGCAGAAATGACGCACAAACGTCGTATGTCTGCTTTGGGGCCCGGCGGTCTATCGCGTGAAAGAGCAGGATTCGAGGTACGTGACGTTCACTATACCCACTACGGCCGCTTGTGCCCGATTGAAACACCGGAAGGTCCGAACATCGGTTTGATCTCCTCCCTTTGCGTTTTTGCAAAAATCAACAACCTTGGATTCATTTCCACTCCCTACCGGAAGTCGGACAATGGTAAAGTCAACCTCAACAACGATGACGTTACCTACTATACAGCTGAAGAGGAAGAAGGAAAAATCATTGCACAGGCCAATGCCCTGATCGATGCCGATGGACGCTTCATCAATCATAAGGTGAAAGCCCGTCTGGATGCCGACTATCCGCTTGCCAACCGTGAAGATGCCGACCTGATGGACGTTGGTCCCAACCAGATTGCCTCCATTGCGGCTTCCCTGATCACCTTCCTGGAGCACGATGATGCCAACCGTGCCCTGATGGGTTCAAACATGATGCGCCAGGCTGTTCCGCTGATGCGACCCGAATCTCCCATTGTTGGTACAGGTTTGGAACGCAACATCGCCAAGGATGCCCGTATCAACATCGTTGCGGAAGGTCCGGGGATCATCGAATATGTGGATGCCGACAAGATCGTTGTTCGGTACGACATGACGGATGAAGAGCGCTATGTAAGTTTCGATCTTGAAACAAAGACGTATACTTTACCAAAATACAAGAAGACCAACCAGGGTACCTGCATCGACCTTAAACCAATGGTTAAGAAGGGAATGCGTGTAGAAGCCGGCGACATCATGACCGAAGGTTATGCAACTGCTGGCGGAGAGCTTGCTCTGGGTCGCAACCTGAAGGTGGCCTTTATGCCATGGCAGGGTTACAACTACGAGGATGCCATCGTAATTTCCGAACGGATTGTTCGCGACGACATTTTCACCTCCATCCACGTAGATGAATATTCCCTGGAAGTGCGCGATACCAAACGCGGATCTGAAGAATTTACCTCCGACATCCCGAATGTCAGCGAAGAAGCAACCCGCAACCTCGACGAGAACGGTTTGATTCGCATCGGTGCCATCGTGAAACCTGGAGACATCCTGATTGGTAAGATTACTCCGAAAGGGGAGTCTGATCCTTCACCGGAAGAGAAACTGCTTCGTGCCATCTTTGGTGACAAGGCAGGTGATGTGAAAGATGCTTCCTTGAAGGCATCCCCCTCCCTCAACGGAGTGGTCATCGACAAAAAACTCTTCTCCCGGGTCATCAAGGAGAAAAAAGGGAAAGTGGCCACCAAACCGCTGCTCGAACAAATCGACCGCGACTTTGAAGTGGAAACCAACCGTTTGAGAGATATCCTGGTGGAGAAACTGTTTAACCTTGTCAACGGAAAAACTTCTCAGGGAGTAAAAGACTATTTCAATACCGATCTTATTCCGAAAGGGGTGAAATTTACCCAGAAACAACTTCAGATGATTGATTATCTGAATGTCAATCCTGGTAAGTGGACTACCGACAAGGACAAGAACGACATGATCTATGCCTTGGTCAACAATTTCATCATGAAATACAAGGAGGCTGAAGCTGTTGCCCGCAGGAAACGTTACAACGTGACCATCGGAGATGAGCTGCCCGCCGGAATCCTTCAGTTGGCCAAAGTATACATTGCCAAGAAACGCAAATTGCAGATCGGCGACAAGATGGCCGGCCGCCACGGAAACAAGGGTATCGTTTCACGAATCGTTCGTGACGAGGATATGCCTTTCCTTTCTGATGGTACACCGGTCGATATCGTACTGAATCCGCTGGGCGTTCCTTCCCGTATGAACCTGGGACAGATCTACGAGACGGTACTCGGTTGGGCCGGAAAAGAGCTGGGTGTCAAATTTGCCACGCCGATTTTCGATGGTGCAACCCTCGATCAGATCACAGAATATACTGAGAAAGCTGGTGTTTCCAGGTTTGGAAAGACCTGGTTGCACGATGGTGAAACCGGTGATCAATTTGACCAACCGGCGACAGTAGGTGTCATCTACATGCTGAAACTCGGCCATATGGTCGAAGACAAGATGCATGCCCGTTCAATTGGACCATACTCGTTGATTACCCAGCAACCGTTGGGTGGTAAGGCGCAGTTCGGGGGCCAGCGTTTTGGTGAGATGGAGGTTTGGGCACTCGAAGCATTCGGTGCATCCAACATCCTGCAGGAAATCCTGACCGTGAAATCGGATGACGTGATGGGTCGTGCCAAAGCGTACGAAGCAATCGTCAAGGGAGATCCAATGCCACAACCCGGAATTCCGGAATCATTGAACGTTCTGTTGCACGAACTCAGGGGTCTGGGTTTAAGTGTCAACCTGGAATAGTCGTTTTGTCAGCAACCGGAAGTTACATTTTGGTTGCAGGCTTTTTGTTAATCATTTGGTTATGTTACAAATATTCTCTATAAACTATGGCATTCAGACGAGATAACAAGGTTAAGAGTAATTTCACCAAGATCAGTATCAGTCTTGCTTCTCCCGAGGAAATTCTTGAACGTTCGCACGGGGAAGTGCTGAAACCCGAAACCATCAACTACAGGACTTACAAGCCTGAGCGGGATGGACTCTTTTGCGAAAGAATTTTCGGTCCGGTGAAAGATTACGAATGCCATTGCGGTAAATACAAACGCATCCGCTACCGTGGAATCGTTTGCGACCGTTGTGGTGTTGAAGTGACAGAGAAAAAAGTGCGCCGCGAAAGAATGGGACACATCTCTCTGGTGGTTCCTGTTGTACACATCTGGTACTTCAAGTCATTGCCCAACAAAATCGGTTACCTGCTCGGACTTCCGACCAAGAAACTCGATTCAATCATCTATTACGAAAGGTATGTTGTCATCAATCCGGGAATCAAGCGGAACGACGGCGTCAAATACCTCGATTTCCTCACGGAAGAAGAATACATCGACATCATTGATTCGCTTCCAAAGGAAAATCAACAGCTGGACGATGAACATCCCGACAAGTTCATTGCCGATATGGGTGCAGAAGCATTGTATAAACTGCTTTCCAGGCTTGACCTGGATGAGCTTTCCTACGATCTTCGCAACAAGGCCGGCAACGAGGGTTCTCAGCAGCGCAAGAGCGAGGCTTTGAAGCGGTTGCAGGTGGTGGAAGCTTTCCGTTCCTCCAAGGTGAGAAATCAACCCGAATGGATGATCGTCAAAGTAGTGCCCGTTATTCCTCCGGATCTTCGGCCATTGGTGCCGTTGGATGGGGGCCGTTTTGCCACTTCCGACCTGAATGACCTCTACAGAAGGGTCATCATCCGCAACAACCGTCTGAAAAGATTGATCGAGATCAAGGCCCCTGAGGTGATTCTCCGCAACGAGAAACGTATGCTTCAGGAAGCTGTCGACTCCCTCTTCGACAACAGCCGTAAATCCAATGCGGTCAAGACCGACAACAACCGTGCACTGAAATCACTTTCAGACTCCCTGAAAGGAAAGCAGGGTCGTTTCCGTCAAAACCTTTTGGGAAAACGTGTCGACTATTCCGCACGTTCGGTAATCGTCGTCGGACCAAATCTTAAGATTCACGAGTGCGGTATCCCGAAGGAGATGGCCGCAGAACTATACAAACCTTTTGTCATCCGCAAGCTCATCGAGCGCGGTATTGTCAAAACCGTCAAATCGGCGAAGAAAATTGTCGACCGCAAGGATCCCGTTGTTTGGGACATCCTGGAGAACGTAATGAAGGGTCATCCGGTTCTGCTGAACCGTGCACCCACGCTTCACCGTCTATCCATTCAAGCTTTCCAGCCTGTTTTGGTCGAAGGAAAGGCCATTCGCCTGCACCCACTCGTTTGTACCGGTTTCAACGCCGACTTCGACGGTGACCAGATGGCCGTTCACCTTCCGCTTGGCAATGCTGCCATCCTGGAGGCACAGTTGCTGATGCTCTCTTCCCACAACCTGTTGAATCCAGCCAACGGGGCTCCAATCACGGTTCCTTCACAGGACATGGTTCTTGGTCTTTATTACATGACCAAACACCGCAAGGGTGCGAAGGGCGAAGGACTCTCCTTCTATTCTCCGGAAGAGGCGATCATCGCCTACAACGAAGGCAAGGTCGACATGCACACGATCGTCAACTGCAAGGTTTATGACCTTGATGAAAACGGCGAATCAAAACTTACCACCATCGAGACCACGGTCGGCCGAATTCTTTTCAACGAATTTGTACCGAAAGAAGCTGGTTACCTCAATAAGCTGATGACCAAAAAAGCTTTGCGCGACATCATTGCTGATATCCTGAAAAGGACCAACAATGCCATTACCGCTCAGTTCCTGGATGACATCAAGGATTTGGGATACAAGATGGCTTACCGCGGAGGTCTCTCCTTCAATCTCGATGACGTCATCATTCCGGAAGGAAAGACGGAGATGGTCGACGAAGGCTATGCCGGCGTGGAAGAAATTTCGAACAACTACAACATGGGTTTCATCACCAACAACGAAAGGTACAACGGTGTCATCGATATCTGGACACACGTAAATGCCAAGTTGACCCAGAGCGTAATGAAAACCATCAGTACCGATAAACAGGGATTCAACTCCATTTACATGATGTTGGACTCCGGAGCCCGTGGTTCCAAGGAGCAGATCCGCCAAGATCGGAAGAGCACACG
>CAINVV010000069.1 GCA_903854235.1 uncultured Bacteroidia bacterium
GGCTGCAGTAGCTCTGTAGGATACAATATTTGTAACAGGGTCATTTCCCAACTCGGGATTGGCTGCACGGTTTGGATTCGAACCGGCATTTGTTCCCAGGGCACGATCCAGCACTTTGTTGTAGTACACGTCAGCTGTCCCCAGCTTAGCACCTGCTCCTCCTTTTAGAATTGCTTCGGCTGCCATCAGGTACAGTTCAGCAGAACGAAACAACGGATCGTTGAAAGTGGAGAAACCATCGTTGTAGGATACTCCCGGTTGAAAGAACTTCCAAAACATGGGTGTCGCCCAAAACATATTGTCCACGACCCCTTTTGTTGGAGACAATGGAGCGTAACCAACATATTCACTGGCATTTGAAACAGCATAATTTTTGGTTCCACCTTGTACGTTCTTGCCTCGTTGAGAAGGAAGGGTTACGGGTCTGTTCCAGGGTAAAGTGACAGCAGTGGTGTCGCCAACTTTATAGGTAAGGCTGATATTCTGGGAATAGGTGTTATTGACCAGACTGATGGTCTGAGCTACGGTTGCATAACAAACGCTGTTAAAAGTCCCTTCGTATCGGGTGTCGAGCGTTGGATCGAACAAGCGGTAGGCGGCCCATGTGGGTTTGTTTCCGTCTCCCTGTATTTTACTGTAATACTGGGTGGTACCACCGGCCTGTGCGACACCGCTTGGGCCGTCGCCAAACTGGCTGTGCAAATTATTCCCGATCAATCCTGTGGCCGGATTGGTATTTCCATCTCCCCAATAATAAAGTGGATTTGAATATTGTACGGCAAAAATGACCTCTTTACTGACATTGGCAACCGCGACAGCTGCTGCCATGGTAGGCTGAGTTGCCGTAACTTTTTTATCATGAATCGGCCATAAATTGTTCCAGTTGCTTTCCATTGGATAGAGACCGGAGGAAATGAGGTCGTCACAAAGTTGAAGTGAGTTGGTGAAATCGGCAGATGTTCCACCTAGGGAATTGTTGTAATTCCAGCCTCTGGTCAGATAAACCTTCGCCAATAAAAACTTTGCAGCTCCCTGGGTAGCGCGTCCGATATCAGTTGCGCTTGGGAGGGGCAAGGTTGCTACACAAGCATTCAAGTCCGTAATGATTTGTGAATAAACATCCTTCGAAGCCGTTTTTGGCCAATCCAGATTTCCGGTAAGAGATTCAACCAAAGGCATTGGGATATCGCCCCATTGCTGAACTGCATAAAAATAGCAGAGTGAACGCAAAAACTTAGCTTCACTAATCCGGATTGATTTTTTGGTCGCATCCATGCCTACCACTGCATCGGCGCGCCCGATAACGGCATTGCATCTGTTAATCTCGCGGTACAACAAATCCCAAAGACTTTGCAAACTGCCATTGGATGAATTGAATCTGCTGTCATATTGGTCCAGAGGATTGCCTGTTTGATTCGGCAGATTAAAGTATATTCCACCCCATCCACCTGCAGTGAATATGTCGGATCCTTTTAGCGTTAAATTTCTTTGTTGCGTAATATCCCTGAGTAAAGGATAGCAGGAGGTTACCAGACCATCATAGCCGACAGGATCTGTGTAGTAATTATCCGTTGTTCTGCTGGCAGGATTGTATTCGTCTAGCCACGATTTTTTACATCCAACCAATAAAAGGCTAAACAAAAGGAAGAAAAGTGTAGCTTTTTTAAGCTTATTATAGATTTTCATACGATTAAATTTATTAATAGTTAGAATGCAATATTGAATCCAAACGTGAAACTCTCGGATGGCACATCATCCTGGTAGGCACCTCCGTTGTATTCAGGATCTCCACCATGGAATTTGGTAAAATAAGCGGGATTAACCACC
>CAINVV010000070.1 GCA_903854235.1 uncultured Bacteroidia bacterium
AACAAAAAAGGTTCCTGAGTTTTACGAAGGAACCATTCCGGGTTTAAGCTACCCCATTTCGGGATCACCATAAGGTAATCCCGGTCTGCACTGCAGGTGCAAGCGAAATTATCTGAAAACAAAAAGGTTTCTGAGTTTTACGAAGGAACCATTTGTGTTATCTAAATTTTATTTGGCAGCTATTGTCTGTTCAGTCTCCTTCTTTTCATTTCTTCTGTTACCTTGTTCCTGATCTCTGCCTCCGTTTGGTAAAGCTTGAGGATCTGCTGGGGTGTCAGCACCGTTTTAAACTCCTTGTAATATTTTTCCCGGATGGAAATGATCTTTCTGGCACTTTCCATTTGATGAAGGATCATTTGTTCTGCTTGTTCCCCAGAGATGCTGTCACTGTTGATTTTCATCATCCGGCCCAGTTTAAAAAGTTCTATCTCCGACAATTCCTGATTGTATTTTAGGTAAATGGGACGAAATTTTTCAAAAGTACCCGGATCAACATTCAGCTTTAATTTTATTTCCCTCAGCTTTGCCTGCAAAATTCTTTCGCGTAGCAAGGGGAATCGGGCTCCATTCTGTGATTTGGCGGAAATGCCCGTTATCAGCAGTATTAACACGAGTAGGATGGATAATTTTTTCATCTGTTTCGGAAGTGTTAGTTATTGTTCTATTTCCCCGATGATTGGATCGCTTTTGTCCAATGCGGCCATTTGCTGCAATTCTTCATCTGTAAATTCAGCAAGGACATCGCTAATGGCTTCTGAACCAGATGATATTGCAATAGAAATCTTTTCGGTTACTTGTTTTGGGTGCTCAATTACTTCTTTTTGACTGGAAGTTTCTATTTTGATTGCATGTTGCGAATTTGCCTGCAACTGCGAGTCCTGGGCGATCAGCTGTGAAACATTTGTGTCGTGACGAAACTCTGTCTGGTATCCGATGAAAAAGAGCGCTGCAAGAGAGGCAGCAGCAGCAAAGGATTGCCATAGCTTCCTGTTTTTAAGGTGAATACGTTCTTTATCTTTGGCAAGAAGAAGTGTTTTCTCTGCGATGGAATCAAAAAAACCATCCGGAACTTCATAAGTAGTCTCTTTCCCGTAGGTAAAGAATTCGTCTTTCTCTGTCATATCCTTGCTATTAAACTCTTTCATCGATTCATTATTTGCTTTCAAGTGCAGCGGAAATAGTCACTTACAATGTTTTGAGGCCATTGGCTGCTAACATCGGTTATCTTCCTTGTTTTCCTGTTTTTAGGCATGGTCGATCAGGTAACGTTTGACTTTTTCACTGGCATAATGATAATTGGTTTTCAGGGAAGTAACGGAAGAGTGGAGGATTTGCCCCATCTCCTCGTAACTTAATTCATCATAATATCTCATATTAAATACGATTCTTTGCTTTTCCGGAAGCTGCAGGATGGCATTCTGAAATTTCAAGAGGATGGATCTGCTTTCTTCTGTGTCAGTACCGGATAATTCCCCGGAAGCTTCCAACTTCTCGGAGCCAGTCTGGGCTTTCCAAAGTTTATTTTTCCTGAAATGTTTTGTGCATTCGTTGGTAGCAATCCGATAGAGCCAGGTGAACAGTTTGCATTCTCCCCTGAAAGATCCGATGTGGCGGTATACCTGGATAAAAGTTTCCTGCAAGATGTCCTCTGCATCCTCGTGAGATAATACTAGACGACGGATGTTCCAATAGACTGGTTTTTTGAAATTTTCCATTAACAGAAGAAAACCTGCATCTTTTTTTGCAGGATCCCTTAACATTTGTAAAATTTCCAAATCAGACTGTCCACGCATTAAAACCGTCATATTGCTTCTTGGATACTAAAACGGTACTAAAGTTAAATACTTGCACTTAAAATATTTAGATTTTTTCCAATAAAAATTTTTTATCGGAATTTAACTTTCCGCGGAAGCGTGCTTCTTAGTGTTGTACGTTGATAAACTTTTTAAAATGAACAGTATGAAAAGCGTGAAAGTAATCATAGGTATATGCCTGGTTTTTTTAGCAATCAATTCATGCAGGAAACTGGAGTATCTTGCCACCCTGGATGAGGTTGTCCTCAGCCAGCAGGAGACGCAAACGGACGAGGTTCTTTCGGATGTGGATATTATCGCAGATGAAGCCGTTAATCTGAACTCCAATCTGCTCAAATCCGGAACGATAGACAATTCGCTGTACCTGAGCAGTTGTACGATGGTCACCTTGAACACCCAATCCTCACCGCAGACGCTAACCCTTGATTTTGGCACCGGATGTACGGGAAAGGATGGTAAGCTCCGATCCGGTAAGATCCTTGTTACTTCGGTATCCTTCAACACCTTTCCTTCGGTGAGAATGAAAACATTTGATAATTATGCAGTCGACGGGAAGTCAATTTCAGGCAGTATTGCAAAAACGATACTCAAAGACAATATAAACAATGTACGTACTGCCACCATCCAGGAGGATATTACCATTACATTGCCGAACAATGAAGGTACGGCCCACCGGGTTGCTGATTTCACGAGACAGTATCAGTTGAATGCGCTGGGGGTTCAGGACGACAACAAGATTGTGAGCTGGGGAACCTTTGCTTTTACACGCGTATCCGGAGTTAAGGTGACCAAAACGGTACCAACAGCCAATCCGCTTGTATTCAGTGGAGCCTGCCACCACATTGTAAGCGGAACAGTTTCCTTCGTGACGAGTACCGGCCACAGCTGGACCATAGATTTTGGAGATGGAACGTGTGACGACAAGGCAACACTCACCATTGGAACGAAATCAAAAGTGATTTCCATTCGATAAGGAACAGTTAATTTTTGCGGTATTACGTTTCATTTCGATTTTTTTCAAAATGTCATTCGGAGTCATCCGTATGGCATTTTGTTCTTTTGAAGAGGAGGGTAGGATTCTCTCCAACAAAGGATCTACTTGCTAATGCCTCACTTTTTGCCGGGTTTTTTCAGCGCTTTGTAAAGAATAAATCCGAATACCAGAACGCCGACTACGATAAAAACCATGGAGAGATGCTTGCTGTATTCCTGAACTTTTGCCATTAGCAAGTCGTGGGGTACAATCGATTCCAAATAGTAACCGATAGAAGCCAGGATGATGTTCCAAATTCCTGCGCCCAAAGCGGTGTAAAGAATAAATTTAGAGAGAGTCATTCTGGAAAGACCTGCCGGAATTGAAATGAGATGACGTACTCCGGGTATCAGTCGTCCGGTAAAGATGGAGATGGCGCCGTTATTATCAAAAAACTGCTCGGTTTTGCGGACGGCATGCTCATCCAGCATCAGCATGTGTCCTAATCTGCTGTTGGCAAATTTGTAGACAATTGGCCTTCCAATGAACAAGGCCAGAAAATAATTGACAACAGAACCGATGACGGCTCCAAAAGTGGAAAAAAACACGACCAGATAGATGTTCAATTCTCCGGCTGCGGCTTTGTATGCGGCAGGCGGGACAACCAATTCGGAAGGAAGGGGAATAATGGAACTTTCAATGGCCATCAGGAGGGTAATGGTCCAGTAGTTCAGGTTGTCGAGGCACCATTGAATAAATCCAATCGATTCCATGTGAAAGGGTTTGTTTAATTTCTTTTTTCGGTCAGTGCAAATGTAGGAAATGCTTGTAAACTATAACAAAGTATTCAAACTTTGGTATAAAAATCAATCTTCAAAATTATCGAACGTTCGATTTTAATTTAGAAAGATTTTAAGGTCTGGTCATTCGTATCATAAAACTTAATTTTTACCTTTAGGGGATAATATGAATGAATGTAACTATTTATGAACTAAAATGGAAAAAAATCACAATATATCAGACTTACAGCTACATACAGGCGTGGAGGTGGTGCGTTGTTACCAGTGTGGAAAGTGTTCTGCGGGTTGTGTTCTAGCTTCGGAGATGAATTTTCCCCCTAGTTACCTGATGCGGTTACTTCAAACTGGTACCAAAGAAAACTACGACAAAATACTCCTCTCCAATTCAATCTGGCTCTGTCTGAATTGTGAAAACTGCCTGGGCCGTTGTCCGATGGAGATTGATATTCCCAAATTGATGGATTACCTGAGAACCCAATCCGTCAAGGAGAACAAGCTTCATCCGGATTCAAAACCAATTCTTGCCTTTCACAGGTCATTTCTTGATTCGATCAAGTACACTGGGCGGTTGTATGAAGTAGGACTGGTGGCAGCCTTCAAGTTTCGCACCTTTCGTCTTGCTCAGGATATGGCAATTGCACCTGTCATGTATCTGAAGGGGAAACTGCATATTTTTCCTGAAAAATTTAATGACCGCAAAAGGATGAAGCGGATTTTTGCCCAAACAATTGAAAACACAAAGACTGATAATCCATGAAGATAGGATATTACCCTGGTTGTTCGCTGACAGGTTCCTCGAGAGAATACAACGAATCCGTTGTGGCGTTGGCCAAAGCGCTGGAAATTGAACTGGTTGAGATCAAGGACTGGAATTGCTGCGGAGCAACGGCTGCGCATGTGATGAATGAAGAACTCTCCTTGTCACTGCCAGCCAGGATTATGGCCATTGCTGAAGAACAGGGGCTTACAGAGGTCGTCGTACCCTGTGCTGCCTGTTACAACAGGCTGAAAATGACCCAGCATGAACTGGAGGATGATGGCAAGCGTGGCCGGGTGGCAGAAATCCTAAAGATGCCTTATCACGGTAGTCTAAAGATCATCAATGTCTTGCAGATGCTGGAAACTTATGGTGCGGAAAATATTAAGGCCCGTGTAATCAGCCCGTTTGCACATAAGGTAGCCTGTTATTATGGTTGCCTGTTGGTGCGTCCACACTCCATTCTTCAATTTGACCGCGTGGAAGATCCCCAGAGCATGGATTCGCTGATTCGGGTAATTGGAGGCAATTCTATGGATTGGGCCTTTAAAACGGAGTGTTGCGGAGCCGGATTTTCAGTTTCCCGCACGGATCTGGTAGCCAAGTTATCCGGAAATATTCTCAAGGATGCTTCCGATCGTGGCGCAGAGGCTTTGATTGTTGCTTGTCCAATGTGCCAGTCCAATTTGGATATGCGTCGTGGGGCGATCAATAAAACATTGGCTCAGCCCATAGATATCCCTGTGATTTATATTACCCAGGCCATCGGATTGGCATTGGGAATTGGAGCCAATGAGCTGGGACTGAAACGTCATTTTGTAAACGTAGAATTGTAAACCTATGTCAAAGATTGGAGTATTTATTTGTCACTGCGGCGAAAATATCAGCGCCACCGTCGATGTCGAACGTGTTGCACGGGAGATTGGCGGAATGGAAGGGGTAGCTCACGCCATCGACTACAAATACATGTGTTCGGATCCCGGACAGACTTTCATCAAAGAGGCTGTCAAGAAGTATGGCCTTGATGGGGTGGTAGTTGGCGCCTGTTCACCGCGTATGCACGAACCAACTTTCCGCAGGGCTTGTGCGGAGGCCGGGTTGAATCCCTACCTTTGTGAAATGGCGAACCTGCGTGAGCATTGTTCGTGGGTACACGAAAAAAGTGAAGAGACGACAGAGAAGGCCATCGATCTGGTGAAGATGCTGGTTGAAAAGGTCAAAAAGGACAAACCACTCGAGTCTATCAAGGTTCCCGTTACCAAACGGGCATTGGTAATTGGCGGAGGCATCGCGGGCATTCAGGCCAGTCTGGATATTGCCAATACCGGTCATAAAGTGATCCTGATTGAGAGAGATCCTTCCATAGGCGGACATATGTCGCAGTTGTCGGAGACTTTTCCTACACTCGACTGTTCCCAATGCATTCTTACTCCCCGTATGGTGGAAGTGGCGCAACATCCCAACATTAAGCTGTATACCTATGCCGAACTGGAGAGCCTGGAGGGTTTCATCGGAAACTTCAAGGCCAGGATTCGGCTGAAGGCAAAAAGTGTCAATTATTCTACTTGTACCGGCTGTGGCGCTTGTATCCAGAAGTGCCCGGTGAAGAAGATTCCGAGTGAGTTCAATGCCGGTCTGGGTACCAGAACCGCCATCTATGTCCCATTTCCGCAGGCAGTTCCAAATAAACCTGTGATTGACCGCGTTAATTGCAACTATTACAAGAGAGGGGCCTGCAAAATTTGTGAAAAGACCTGTCAGGTGGGATCCATCGAATGGGACAAAGAGGATGAGATCATCACGGAAGAGGTTGGTGCCGTTGTTCTGGCTACCGGTTTTGATGTAAAAGGGACTGACTTTTTTCCCGAATATGGGTACGGCAAGTATAAAGATGTTCTGACCGGCTTGCAATTTGAGCGATTGGCTTCTGCTTCGGGACCAACCTTTGGTGAGATCCGCCGTCCGTCTGATGGAACAATCCCCAAAAAGATTGTCTTCATAGCTTGTGCAGGCTCAAGGGATCCTGCCAAGGGAATTCCCTATTGTTCAAAAATCTGTTGCATGTATACGGCCAAACACGCCATGTTGTACCAGCACAAAGTTCACGGAGGTGAGTCGACTGTTTTTTATATGGATATCCGCGCAGGCGGTAAAAATTATGAAGAGTTTGTGCGGAGGGCCATCGAAGAGGACACCGTCAACTATGTCCGTGGTCGGGTTGCCAGGGTCTATGAAAAGGATGGCAAGCTGATTGTAAAGGGAGTTGATACCCTTTTAGGCGGCCAACAGGTGGAGATTGAGGCAGACATGGTCGTTTTGGCTACCGCGGGAGTTGCCAATTGCGGTTCAGAGCAACTGGCGCAAAAATTGCACGTTTCCTATGATCCCTATCATTTCTTTGCAGAGGCTCATCCCAAGCTGAAACCGGTTGAAACCAATACCGCAGGAATCTTTCTGGCTGGAGCCTGTCAGGCACCGAAGGATATTCCCGAAACCGTCGGGATGGCATCCGGTGCTGCAGTGAAGGTTGCAGCGCTCTTCTCGAATGACGAACTGGTTCGCGAACCCATCGTAGCCGTTGTAAACCGTCTGGCACCACCGCTTTACAGTACGTGTGTAGGTTGTTTTATGTGTGAAACTGCCTGTCCTTACAATGCCATTGAACATGAAGAGATCAAGGGACGCGACGGCAGCCTGATTCGAACCATCGCAAGGGTGAACGAAGGTCTTTGCCAGGGATGTGGTACTTGTGTGGCCTTCTGTCGTTCAAAATCCATTGATATACAGGGCTATACCAATGAGCAGGTATATGCTGAGGTAATGTCCTTACTAAACGATTAACTAACAGATAATGAGTAGTTCTACTGAATTCGAACCCAAAATAATTGCCTTTGTCTGCAACTGGTGTACGTATGCGGGTGCTGATTTGACTGGTACCAGTCGTTTGAAGTATGCCACGAATGTGAAGATCGTACGTTTTCCGTGTACCGGACGAATTGATTTTCTGCTTTTGCTTAAATCATTTGCCCAGGGAGCCGATGGCGTCATCGTATCCGGATGCCATCCAAACGATTGCCATTACACCAGTGGCAATTTTCATGCCAGACGCCGTTGGATTGCTTTCCGGACCGTTCTCGACCTGATGGGGGTCGACATCCGCCGGATTCAATATTCCTGGGTTTCTGCTGCAGAAGGTTCCAAATGGGCCGATCTTGTCAACAATACGGTTGCCGACATCCGTGCGTTGGGTCCTTATGCCGAATATCAAAAAGTTGCTGAATATCTAGAGAAGGAGGGATTCGATGAAGAAGCTTAGAGACAGAGTAGCGGCCTTGTTGGATGAAGGAGCAGTGTCGCTGGTGATTGGATATGAAGAGGGAACGAAAAGACCCAGACCATTATTTTGCAGAAACAGCGAAAGTTCCGGGAAATTGATATTCGATAGCCGTTGTTTTCACAACCTGGCTGTTTATGTCACAAAGAAGGAGCTTGTTGGAAAAGAGCGTTTTGCGGTGACTGCTCCCATTTCCACATTGCGCAGTATTTTGCAACTGTATGTGGAAAATCAGCTTAGCGAGGAAAAATTATTGGTCCTAACGGTTGATTTGAATGGTGAACTCAGAGAGTTTGTCACCTTCGAGGAGATTTCGGCCTATGTTGCCCAGTTTGAGATGAAGCGTGGTGAACGGGAGCAGGAGATCCTCTCTAAAATCGAAGGAATGACCCGTGAAGAGCGATGGAAATTCTGGATGGGAGAGATGTCTCATTGCTTCAAGTGTTATGCCTGCCGCTCAGCTTGTCCGCTCTGCTATTGCACCAAATGCGTGGTGGAAGTGAATCGTCCCCAGTGGATCAATCCCTGGCCTTCCCCGATTTCAAATATGGAATGGCATGTAAACAGGGCGATGCACATGGTTGGCAGGTGTACTGCCTGTGGCGCCTGCGGCGATGCGTGTCCGGTTGGGATACCCATCGATTTGATAACCAGAAAAATGATGGAAGATCTTGCTCCTGAATTTGGCTACATTCCGGGTCAGCCGGCCAAGCAGGGAAATGCACTCTCAAGCTGGAAACTGGATGACAGGGAGCAATTTATACGTTAAACTTTATGGAAACAAAATATATCAGTCAGGGTGGAATGGCGCAATGGTTTGAAAGTATCATCGCCAGCGGCAAGAGGGTTTATGCACCGGTAAATTCGCGTGGTCAGGTAGATTTTAAGCTTGTTAAAAATCTGAGCGAGGTGGCGGATGATTACATCCAGACCACTCAATCTATTAAAGCCTCCG
Source organism: uncultured Bacteroidia bacterium (assembly GCA_903854235.1). Lineage (GTDB taxonomy): Bacteria > Bacteroidota > Bacteroidia > Bacteroidales > Prolixibacteraceae > CAINVV01. The sequence continues at coordinate 8,634 of CAINVV010000070.1, forward strand.
TATACCCGAAGGCTGAAGTGCTTTTTACCTATGAAAAAGACCATGGTAAGGTAAATCTTTCGGATTTTGATCCGGAGACCATACCTGAGACAGTACTTTGGAAGGTTCACCCTTGCGATGCAGCAGGATTTAAACCACTGTCGGCCATTTTTAACTGGGATAGTGCTGACAAATTGCACAATGCCCATCTGGTGAAAACTTCCGTGATCTCGTTTAGCTGTGCGAAAGCCGATCAGAGTTGCTTCTGCACGAGTGTAAACGGGAGTCCGGGCAATACTGCCGGCAGTGATATTCAGCTGACCGTTTTGCCGGATGGAGGTGCCATAGCAGAGATCTTAACACCAAAAGGTGAAGCACTCGTTGCCTTGTTGCCGCCTGTTTTTGAGGCAGAGCGGGGCGACAAAAAAGAACAATATCTGGTTGACCTTCCTGCAAGGTTCAGTCTGGAAGAGGTGAATGCCAAATTGAACAAGGCCTTTAACAGCACGGTTTGGAAAGAGCAGTCGGAGCGTTGCATCGGATGTGGGGCCTGTGCCTTTGTTTGTCCTACCTGTGCCTGTTTCGATATCCAGGAAGATGTCCACGGATCCAAGGGCCGCCGTATTCGCTGTTGGGATGCCTGTGGTTTTGCCCTCTTTACGCTGCACACTTCCGGGCACAATCCCCGTGAACACCAGAGTCAGCGCTGGCGCCAGCGGATTCTACACAAATTTTCCTACATGCCCGACCGGCTCAGCGTGGTTGGATGTACCGGTTGCGGTCGCTGTTCGCGTGCCTGTCCGGTAGACATGAACATTCTGGAACACATTACCTCAATTGCGAAACAATGAGCGAGAAAAATACCTACCTCCCATACCTGATGACCATCGATAAGGTCATCAAGGAGGCACCTGGCGTAAAAACTTACCGGCTTAAATTTCAGGATGAATCAGAGGCAGCTGCCTTTGATTTTCAGGCTGGTCAATTTGGAGAGTATTCTGCCTTCGGGGAGGGAGAATCGACCTTTTGCATTGCCTCCTCTCCGACCAGGAAGGGATATATCGAATGTACCTTTCGGGATACCGGAAGGGTAACATCGGGTATGGCTTCGCTGGAGGAGGGGAGTACCATGGGATTCAGGGGGCCTTATGGGAATGTATTTCCACTCGACGAATGGAAAGGAAAAAACCTGGTTTTCATTGCAGGAGGAATTGCCTTACCGCCCATGCGCTGCGTCATCTGGAATGCACTCGATTTGCGTGAAAATTTCAAGGACATCACCATCATTTATGGGGCCAAATCGGTGAATGATCTGGTTTACAAGGAAGAATTAAAGGAGTGGGCAGACCGGCCGGATGTCAGGATGGTTACTACCGTGGATCCGGGTGGCCAAACAGCCGACTGGACAGGGGAGGTCGGATTTGTGCCCACCATCGTCGAAACAGTAGCTCCTTCGGCTGAAAATACCATCGCCATTGTCTGCGGACCTCCGATTATGATCAAGTTCACCTTTCCGGTCCTGGAGAAATTGGGATTCACGGATAGTCAGGTTTATACGACCCTTGAAAACAGAATGAAATGCGGTGTCGGCAAATGTGGTCGTTGCAATGTGGGGAAATTGTATATCTGCAAAGACGGACCGGTATTCAGTAAAGCGGAGTTGAATTTTATTCCTGCGGAAGAATATTGAATGGTGCATCCTAGAAACAGCCAGACCCTCAAGATTTCAAAAACCTTGAGGGTCTAGTTGCTTCTACCGCAAATTCTTCGTTCTATTGGCATCCAGACGGATGAAGATAAAAAGCAACACCGTGAATGACCACAATGAAGAGCCACCGTAGCTAAAAAAGGGCAAAGGAATTCCGATGACAGGGGCAAGACCAATGGTCATCGAAATGTTGATCACAATGTGGAAAAAGAGAATGCAGGCAACCCCATATCCATATATTCTGCTAAATGACGATCGCTGTCGCTCCGCCAGGTAGATCAGCCGTATCAAAAGTGTCAGGAAGAGTAAAATGACTACTGTTGTACCCAGGAAACCCCACTCTTCACCCACTGTACAGAAGATAAAATCGGTGCTTTGTTCAGGAACGAAATTATATTTGGTTTGTGTTCCCTTTAAAAATCCCTTTCCAATGATTCCTCCCGATCCAATGGCAATTTTCGACTGATGCACATTGTATCCAGCACCCAGCAGATCATTTTTAATCCCAAGCAAATTGTCCACGCGATCGCGCTGGTGGGAGATCAGCACGTTACGGTAAAAATAGTTTACGGATAGGGTGATGGCAATCGAAAAAATGAAGAATAATAATACGAACCAGGCTTGCCGGATGTGTTTTGCCAGCCCGTAGGCAACGAAAATCAAAACCGTAAGGATAGAAGTAATTACCAGCAAATGAAAGGGAGTTGCGTCGAAACCGATGATGTTTTTTAGTCCAAAGAGAATGCCATAAATCACGGAAACTATGGCAAAACCTATAATTCCCTCCTTGATGCTCTGACGCAAAAAAGCGAATAGAATCACGGATACCAGCATCAACAGGATCAGGATTGATAGCTGGGTCCAGACGAGTGCAAGGATGAAGAGGGCGATGGCAGTGAATCCTCCAATGATGATGATATCCGGCATCCCCTCCCTGTAAAAGACCAGAAAAAAAACTGCAAAAACCAGTGCCGAGCCGGTATCATTCTGAAGAAGGATCAATAAGGCAGGCAGCAGCATAAAAGTGCCCAGAACGAGGTAGGATTTGGTTCTGGCCATCTTAAAACCAAACTGGCTCATGTATTTGGCAACGGCCAGACTTGTCGCAAATTTGCCCAATTCTGCAGGTTGCAGTGCCACGCCACCAATTTCGAACCAGGCACGTGCGCCATTCACTTCATGGCCAAGGAACAATACGGCAACAAGTAAAAAAATGACCAATGTGTAGATGTGATAGGCGAAGGCTACGTAAAATTTGCTGTCAACAATTAGTACGCATATAGCCAGAACAATACCGGCAATAATCCAGATCATTTGTTTCCCGTATTGCTGACCAAGGTCGAAAATACTCTGGTGCTCTTCGCTGTAAACGGCAGCATAGATATTGACCCAACCCATCATTACCAGAGTCAGGTAGATCAGAATTGCGATCCAATCGAGGCTTAGCAGTATATTGTTGTTACTCTTCATTTATTTTAGGGGCACTTTTTATGTTGGCTATTAGCTTTTAGCCGTTAGCTTTTCATTTTTCACTTTTCGCTTTTCATTTTTCCCATGTTTCAATCTCCTCCGGATAAATGCATGGCAGAAATTAGATCTGCACTTAGCATACTGGCTTCCAGTGGTTTTCTTTTTGGTGAAATGGAATCGTTTAAATATTTTTCAATGATCAGACTGGCAATTGGTGCCGCATACCTGGCTCCCCAGACGCCGTTTTCGACATAGACGCAAATGGCAATTTTGGGATCATCCTTGGGGGCAAAGGCCACGAACGCTGAGTGTGCAGCACCATGCGGATTTTGCACGGTACCCGTCTTCCCGCAAATGGCTATTCCTTCCACTTTGGCGGCGAGTTTGGCCGTTCCTTCCTCCACTACTTTTTGCATCCCATCTGCAATCACATTGAACAGAAATGGATTCGCCGCTGTGACGTGCTTTTCAAAGGAGAGTTCCCGCTCACTCTTGTCGAAATCTTGAATACTTCTGACGACATGAGGTGCAATGTAATAACCCTTGTTGGCAATGATGGAGACCATGTTTGCCAATTGCAGCGGTGTCAATAAGAGTTCCCCCTGACCAATGGATAAAGACCGGATGGTCATTACATTCCAGTGCCCTTTCCCGAAGAATCGGTCGTAGTAGGTTGTTTTGGGAACATTCCCTGCCGTTTCTGCATTCAAATCGCCGCCAATGCGTTCCCCGATACCCAAATCCATCAGGTGGTTTCGCCAGGCTTCAAATCCCTCTTCGGATGTTGGGTATTTGTTGATGGTGGCTCGGAAAGCCTGGAAAAAATAGGAGTTGCAGGATTCCCGAATGGCGCTTAAAAGCGGGAGCGGTGTTTCGTGATTATGGGTACACTTGATAGGGGCCGATCGCGGACCATTGCAGGAATAACGAATATCAGGGCCCAGCAGTCCTTCTTCCAGACCAATAATGGCATTTGCCAGCTTAAAGGTGGAACCGGGAGGGTAGGAGGCCGTGATGGCCCTGTTCAACATTGGTTTTAGGGGGTCATTGAGCAGGGTCATGTAATTTTTGGTCCTTTCCCGACCCACGAACATACCAGGATCAAATGAGGGAGAACTTGCCAGGATCATGATCTCACCTGTTTTGGGCTCGATGGCCACAATGCTGCCGACTTTGCCTGCCAGAAGTCTTTCCCCATAGGTTTGCAGGTCAGCATGCAGTGTGGAGATGAGATTTTTTCCGATCACGGCGGCAGTATCCATTTTTCCTCCTTCAAAGGAACCTTTGATGCGGTTGTGGACATCCACCATCATGTAGGAAATTCCCTTTACGCCACGAAGTTCGTTCTCATAGGCCTGTTCTATTCCAGACTTACCAATGTAGTCACCACTTTCGTAATATTTGTCATCGTCTATTTTCTTCTGATCTACCTCGCCGACATAACCCAGAATGTGCGAGGCAATGGTTGCCGGATACTGACGAAGCGTCCGTGCCTGAATGTAAAATCCGGGATATTTGAAGAGCTGTTCCTGCAGAATGGCATACCTGTGAGAAGAGAGCTGCTTGATGATGGGAGATGCCTTGTACATTGAATAACTTCTGGCCTTCCTGATTTCACTGACCAGGTCCGCCTTTTCCACACCTGCGATCCTGCAAAAGGCAAGGGTATCGAATGCCTTCATCTCCCTGGGCGTAACCAGTACATCGTAGGCGGCCTGGTTGTAGACAATCAGTTTGTGGTTTCTGTCGTATACCAATCCCCGGGCAGGATAGTTGATTTGCCGGCGAAGCACATTGCTGTTGGCTGAAATTTTATAGGAAGAGTCAATAACCTGAATGTAGAAGAGTCTGGAGATCATGATCAATGCCGTCAAACAAAAAATGCCGATCAGTAGGTATTGTCTTTTGGTATAGGTATCCACAATATTATCGCTTATTCAAATGTATTAATTTTGTTTTAACAGGGTGTAGCAGAGTGCCGGATTTGGGGAGAGATCTCCTTTCCGGACAATAATTTGCTATCCACTTCTATTTTCTAGAACCTGGTGTTTGGTAGTGAATCGGTGTATTTCAGTCGTTTGGACTTTTTTTCACGGATCTGCCAAAGCTGCCGCCTACTGTTAAAATTAAGAGGCTAAAGTAAGGATAATCTCGTCAATAATACAGCTTTAAAACCAAAACAATCATTCAAAATGCAGATGGTTTTTTTATTTTCTGAAGAAGAGAAACTGGCTGATCACGATCAGTGTGACTGACAATATCCCACTGAAAATGGCCCTGATTAAGGTGAAAAAAAAGCCCTGAAAGGTGAAGGCTTCCAGCATAAAAAGGAGCAGATGGTGAATGGTCACAAAAATGGCCGTATAACTGATGAACCAATTCAAACTCATGGTTGAAATTCTGGGCGCAGAAACAGATTCGCGGGTCTCCCGGGTCGAAATTTTATTGAGAATGGCCGGTCTGACAAATCCAATCAAGACGCAAACTGCCGCATGAACGCCAAGCGTATTGGTAAAGGCATCTATCGACAAACCCAGAATAAACCCCAAAAATATCAGCATGGCACGTGGCGTGTCGTAGGGCAGCAACAGCAGAAAGATCAGGTAATAAAATGGAGATATCATCCTGAATATCAGGATATGATTGAGTACCAACACCTGCAGTAAAACAGATACAATAAAAATCAGCGAATATTTAAGCAGGTTATTTACCATCGTTGTTCAGTGATTCAAGTTTATTGATCTCCTTTAGCTGTCTGTTCTCCACCAGGGCAACCTGGACGATGCTCCTGAAATCCACGGCAAGATCAACATCAATTTTGTAAAAATTACTGCCTGATCCCAATGTATATTCTGAAACAATGCCAATCTCAAGTCCCTCAGGGAAACTACCAGAAAACCCGGTTGTCACCACAGTATCTCCGTTTTGAACAGGAACGTGGTAAGGGATTTCATTGAGCTGAACTTTCCGGTAATCACGCCCGTTCCAGGATAAAGATCCAAAAAAATCATTTCGCTTGATTTTGGCGCTCAGTTTCCAGCGTTCATTGAGGATGGATATGACAGTGCTGTAGTTGTCCCCGACGTTGGTCACCAATCCAACCACCCTTCCGGCAGATACAACGCCCATATCCGCTTTTACCCCCTGGTTTCGACCTTTGTTGAGCGTAAGAAAATTGTGTCGCTGGTTCACAGAGTTGTTGATGACCCTTGCCGTGGTAAAAAAGTAAACAATCTTGTTCAGCGAATCCCTGGTCATCGCAATCAAAGGATTGCGTTCAGTCAGGTAACTTGACTTAGAATTATTGGCACTTCTCAGCTGGTAATGTTGAAGAGCGGTGCGCAGCTCGGCATTCTCTTCTGCGAGTTCGGTATTTGCCTTTTTCAGATCAAAGACCTGAAAGACGCCGGCGAAATTTTCAAAAAAATAGCCACTGATGCCGTTGCTGGAGGTAAGAAATTTAGCTTGCTGAAAGTTGTTGTAGGAAACAACCATCGAAAGCGAGAATATTTCCAATATCAAAAACAGGAATACGTAATGATACCTTAGGATTAACCTAAATAGATTCCTCATACTTCATACGTAAATATCATTACTAAATTATTTATTATCAAATCATTAACCATGGAGTTCGCACAAGATTTTAAATCGACTTTTGTGGGATGCCCAAGTTCGTTTCATCTTTGATAATTGGCTTCTTTACAGCCGGATGAGACTCGCACGCTTCGGGACCTTTCGTTAATGGATGAGCAACCATTTACCGAAGCAGGAAGGAGAATTTGTCGACATTCTTCAAGGCTACGCCAGTACCCCGGGCTACGGCTCTCAAAGGATCTTCGGCAATCTGGAACGGGATGTTGAACTTCTCATACAATCGTTTGTCCAGCCCGCGCAGCAACGCTCCTCCACCTGCCAGCCAGATACCTCTCTTGTAGATATCGGCATACAGTTCGGGCGGTGTATGTTCCAATGCATTGGTTATGGCTGTTTCAATCTTGCTGATGGATTTGTCAAGACAGTGGGCAATCTCCGTATAGGTAACGTGAACATCAATAGGCATGGCAGTCATCTGGTTTGGGCCCTTGACAATCATGTCGGCTGGTGGATCATCGAGTTCGGTCATTGCAGAGCCTACTACGATTTTGATCTCTTCGGCCGTTCTTTCCCCAATCTTCACGTTGTGCTGGTGACGCATATGTTCCATGATATCGGCAGTCAAATCATCGCCTGCGATGCGGATGGATTTGTTGGTAACAATACCGCCCAGGGAGATGACGGCAATTTCTGTCGTACCTCCACCGATGTCGACCACCATGTTGCCTTCCGGTGCTTCCACATCCAGACCGATACCTATTGCGGCTGCCATCGGTTCGTAAATCATATAAACGTCCCGACCTCCAGCGTGTTCCGCGGAGTCGCGGACCGCACGGATTTCCACTTCCGTGGATCCGGAAGGGATGCATATCACCATTTTCAAGGCCGGAGCAAAAAATCGTTTCTTTGGATTGATCATTTTGATCATTCCACGGATCATCTGCTCAGCAGCATTAAAGTCGGCAATTACCCCATCCCGCAAGGGACGAATGGTTTTGAGGTTTGAGTGTGTTTTGCCCTGCATCTGACGGGCTTTTTCTCCAATGGCCACCAGTTTTTCCGTTTTTGTATCGATGGTCACAACGGATGGTTCATCGACCACAACTTTCCCGTTGTGGATGATGATGGTGTTTGCTGTACCGAGGTCTATCGCAATTTCCTGTGTCAGAAATGAAAAGAAACTCATATGCTTTTTTTATTTATTGCTAGTGTTTAAAGTGTCTGAAACCTGTAGTGACCATCGACATTTGATGGTTGTTGCAGAATTCGACAGATTCTTTGTCCCTGATAGAGCCTCCGGGTTGAATCACGGAGGTAATACCCTCGTTGTGTGCAATTTCTACGCAATCGGGGAAAGGGAAGAAGGCATCAGATGCCATTACGGCTCCCTGGAGTTCAAAATTGAAAGATCTGGCTTTTTCGATAGCCTGTTTCAATGCATCGACCCTTGATGTCTGACCCACCCCGCTTGCTAGTAATTGCTTACCTTTTGCGAGTACAATGGTATTAGATTTTGACTGTTTAACCAAACGATTGGCGAACAAAAGATCATCAACCTCCACTTTTTTTGGAGCGGTGATGGTTACAGAGATAAGATCTGCAGTTGATTCCCGTTTAGCATCCCTCTCCTGGAGAATGACGCCGTTCAAAACGGTTCGGTATTGGATATTTTGGAGTGAAGCGGCTTTCCGGATCAGAACGATCAGGTTTTTCTTGCCCTTGAATGTTTCGAGCGCTTCGCTGGAATAGGAAGGAGCAATGATGACCTCAAAGAATATTTTTGCAGCCTCTTCGGCTGTTTTACCATCCACTTCCACATTGGTGACGAAGATTCCGCCGAAGGCGGATACCGGATCCCCTGCCAGTGCGGCCAGAAAGGCCTCCGCCACATTGTTGCGTGAGGCACAGCCACAGGCATTGTTGTGCTTAAGAATGGCAAAGGTTGTCTCGTCGAATTCGTCGATGAGATTCACGGCGGCATCGATGTCAAGCAGGTTGTTGTAGGAGATCTCTTTGCCCTGTAGCTGTTCAAACATCTTTTCAAAATCACCAAAAAAGAGTCCCTTCTGGTGGGGATTCTCTCCGTATCTGAGTGATTTTGCCTGGTTGAAGCTCTGGCGGAAGAGGGTGCTCTCCTCCCCTGCAAAATATTTGTAAATGGAGGTGTCGTAATGAGAAGAAGTTGCAAAGGCTTCTACCGCAAATAGCCTGCGGTCGTTAAGGGAGGTCGCACAGGATTTTTCATTGAGCAGATCAAGCAACTTTCCATACTGGCCCTGGTGGGACACGATCACCACATCTGCGTGATTTTTGGCGGCTGCACGGATCAGGGAGATGCCTCCAATGTCAATTTTTTCGATGATCTCTGCATCCGGAGCTCCGGATTGAACGGTTGCTTCAAAAGGATACAGGTCTACAATCACCAGGTCAATTTCAGGAATGATGTATTCCAGAAGCTGGGATCTGTCTCCCTCATTTTCACGACGGGCCAGAATACCTCCAAAGACCTTTGGATGAAGTGTTTTCACACGACCTCCCAGAATAGAGGGATAACCGGTCAGTTCCTCGACAGCCACTACAGGGATTTCAAGCCCCTCTATGAATTGTTTTGTACCTCCTGTGGAGTAGAGTTTTACTCCGGATTGGTGCAGTTTTAAAAGAATCTCCTCTAGTCCATCCTTGTAGTAGACAGAGACCAAAGCAGACTTTATATTTTTTAAATTACTCATTTTTAATTCCTTAAAAATTTTCCACAAAAGTAATAAAAATTGTTTTAACTTTCGGGTGAATTCAACCCATGGTATGTTATTTATAAGGCTGTTTCTGGAAAGTTTTCGTTTTGCCTACAACTCTTTGGTTGTAAATCCCCTTCGCACATTTCTTTCGCTTTTGGGTATCACCATTGGTATTTTCTGTATCATATCCGTTTTTACCATCATCGATTCTCTCGAGCGGACCATTCGGAACAGCATGGAAAAACTGGGTAGCAATGTAGTCTACGTGCAGAAATGGCCGTGGGCTCCACCACCTGGAGAAACCGATTACCCCTGGTGGAAATACCTGAACCGACCCGTTCCCTCGTTGAACGAGACCGAGGAGATTAAAAGAAGGTCGATCCTTTCCGAAAAGGTAGTTTACACTTTCAACTATAGCCGAACCGTTCAGTTTGGTAACAACAAGGCAGAAAACGTGGTGGTCATTGCGGGCTCCTCCGGATTGATTGACACCTGGAGTCTTAAAATAGGTCAGGGACGCCCACTCTCTGATGAAGAACTGGACGGAATCAGTAACCTTGGGATGTTGGGTTCCGAATTGTCGACTCAACTTTTTCCCGGCAGTACGCCCATCGGCAAAAGTGTAAAAGTGCAAGGCTTTACCATTTTCATCGTCGGCGTCTTTGAAAAAATGGGGGATGACATGTTCGGCAACAGCATGGACAACCGTATCCTCATTCCTTGCAAGTTTGCCAGTCGAATGATTGATCCCAAGATGGACATTGGCCAAAGCATCATCATCAAGGGTAAAAATGACATTCCGGCTGCCAGAATGCTCGAGGAACTGGAGGGAATTATGCGCTCCATCCGACGGATAAAACCAGCCGCCGAGAACGATTTTGCACTCAACGAGGTAAGCCTGATTTCGGGTCAGTTGGATAGTCTCTTCAAGGTGCTGAATGTGGCAGGATGGATTATTGGGGGGTTCTCGATTCTTGTCGGAGGATTCGGCATCGCGAACATCATGTTTGTATCCGTAAAGGAGCGCACGAAAATCATAGGGATTCAAAAGGCCATGGGAGCCAAGAACCGGTTTATCATGCTTGAATTTTTGTTCGAAGCCATCATCCTTTCCCTGATCGGAGGCTCGATCGGGTTGTTGATTATAGACATAGGAACCTACATTGCAAAGGCCTATTTCGATTTTGAATTTGTACTCACGGCAGGAAACATTGCCACCGGATTGATCATCAGCATTACCATCGGATTGATTGCTGGGTTGGTGCCCGCCCGGTCTGCCTCGAAACTGGATCCGGTTACGGCGATGAATAGTCTTTAGAAGTGAAAAGTGAACAATGAAAAGTGATTGGGATGGTAGATTCAACTTTTCACTCAAATTTTTCACTTTTCATTTTTCATTTTTCACTTCCATCAGTTTCTCTATATCATTGGTAAGCTGGATGAACTCTTCGACTGAAAGTTGTTCTGGACGGCGGGTTAGGGTGTGGGCATCCAGTTCGTCGTATCTGGGCGTAAAGCTTTTTATGCTGTTGCGGAGCATCTTGCGGCGCTGGTTGAAGGCTTGCTTGACAACTGCCTTGAAGAGTTTTTCACTGCAACCAAGATCCGATCTTCCGTTGGCGGTGAGTCTGATGACCGCTGATTTCACCTTTGGCGGCGGATCGAAAACATCTTCGTTGACGGTAAACAGATATTCAGCCTTGTACCAGGCTTGGAGCAGAACACTCAGGATCCCGTATGTTTTACTACCGGGACCGGTGCAAATTCTTTCGGCTACCTCTTTTTGAAGCATGCCGACCACCTCGGGAATCAGGTCACGATAATCCAGGACCTTGAAGAGAATCTGGGAAGAGATGTTGTAAGGAAAATTTCCAATCAGGGAGAGTGGGGTTGAGGAGAATTGTGTTTTCAGATCCATCTGCAGAAAGTCACCTTCCACGATTCTGCCTTCCAGTTGCGGGAAATAGGTTTTCAGATAGGCCACAGACTCTCTGTCAATCTCTACCACGGTGGTTTCAAAATTCTCCTTTTGCAGCAAAAACCGGGTAAGTACCCCCATTCCCGGTCCCACCTCCAATACTTTTGTGCGATCACCCATCTGGAGTGAATCTACGATATCGGATGCGATCTGATGATCCCGAAGAAAATGTTGTCCAAGTCCTTTTTTAGCTCTTACCTGCATTTTGAATTTTTAGTTGGAGGAGGTTCCTGATTTTCAGGAAACCTGCCATTCTGATCAAAGGTATAAAAAAGTGGCAATCCGACACGGATTTTTTGGTTACATTTACGCCAAACAAGAGGTTGTGTCTAAACTGAATTTTGCCCTTTTCATCGCAAGAAGGATTTTTTCCGATCGTGACAACAAAAAGAAATTTTCACGATCAATCATCTCTTTTGCCCTTTTCGGTATCGCTTTTGGATTGATGCTCATGATCTTGTCCGTGGCAATCGTGACCGGTTTCAAAAATGAGATCAGGAACAAGGTGATTGGTTTCGGTTCACACATCCAGCTCGTCAATTTCGATTCTAACTCCTCCTTTGAAACCGTTCCTGTCAGTAAACATCAACCCTGGATGGAGCGATTGACTTCGATGGAAGGTGTCCGTCACGTGGAAGTTTTTGCCACCAAACCCGGTATCATCAAGACCGACGAAGAGATGATGGGTATGGTGCTGAAAGGGGTTGGGCCCGATTTTGACTGGCGTTTTTTTCAGGAGAATCTGGTGGCAGGATCAGTTTTTTCGGTATCCGACAGTGTGGCTACCGACAAAGTACTGATCTCCAAAAAAGTTGCTTCTTTGATGAAATTGTCTGTGGGTTCACCTGTCTACTGCTATTTTCTGAACGACCAGGCTACGGGCCAGCGCATGCGGAAATTCTCCGTATCCGGAATTTATCAAAGTAGCCTGGAGGAGTTCGATCGTCTTTTTGTTTTGGCGGATATCCAGCAGGTCCGAAAACTGAATAACTGGCAGCCTGATATGGTAAGCGGATTCGAAATAGCGATCCGGAATTTTGATCAGCTGGATGAGATAACGAAAAAGGTGAAGGGGCTGACCATTCATTATGCAGAGCAGGACTCTTTATTGCTGAGACCTGTGAGCATCACCTCCAAGTATCCGCAGATTTTTGACTGGCTGAATTTATTGGATATGAATGTTTGGATTATTCTGACGCTGATCATTCTGGTGGCAGGTTTCAACATGGTTTCCGGATTGCTGATCCTGATTCTGGAGCGAACTTCCATGATTGGCACCTTGAAGGCTGTCGGCAGTAACAATCAAAGTATCCGGAGGGTATTCCTCTATTTATCGTTTTTTTTGATTGGCAGGGGAATGCTTTGGGGAAATATTGCCGGAATTGGCATCTGCCTTTTACAATCCTATTTTGGAATTTTCAGGTTGGATCCGGCATCTTATTACCTTGAATATGTTCCCATCAACCTGAAGTTGGCAGATCTTCTGCTGCTGAATGCAGGTACGTTACTGATTACTTTCCTGATGCTGATTGTTCCATCCTGGTACATTTCCCGTATTTCGCCCGACAAGGCTATTAGATTTGATTGACGGGTGTACAGGTGAATGAATTTTTTTGTAGAGACCACTATAGCGCGTCTCTACGAGTATTGTATTCGTTGATCAGACGTAATACCTCTTCGGGTTGCACATCATTGATGCCCCTGATTACAATTTTGGATTGCTCGTAATAGGGTGCTCTTTTTTCGAGGGCGGATGCGATGAATGCCAGCAGTTCTTCCCTGCTTTTTCCCGCAATCAGAGGACGTTCAGTTTTTGATTTCAGCAACCGGTACGCGAGGATTTCATTGTCCGGGGCCAGATAGATGGTGATTCCGGCTTCGTTCATCTGTTGCATGTTATCAAAGAAACAGGGGGCTCCGCCGCCTGTACCAATGACGATATCTTCAAACTGTGCCACTTCATGCAGGGCCAGTCGTTCCTTTTCTCGAAAAGCTTTTTCCCCTTCCTGGGCAAAAATATCGGGTACGGATTTGAAATTTCGTTCTTCGATGTATTTGTCTAGGTCGATGAAATTCATCCCCATCAAGGCAGCCACTTTTCTTCCAATGGTAGATTTGCCACAACCCATGTAACCAGTCAGGAATATTCTCATTATTCGAAGATTAATTCCATCTGATCCGGCTCTCCGTCTTTTCCTGGTCTTATGATTTCAAAAGGGATATCGTCCAGCAATTCTATCTCTTCCTCTTCCGGAGCGGGCTGTTCGGGCAGTTCTGCCTGTTCGGCGACCTCTTCTTCCTCCTCTTCCCTTACCAGCGGTTCAATCTCTGTAATGTTTTTTATTTCGAAAGTTGATACTCGTTTCCCCTTGGCCTTGTAGGATTTGACGGCGATGAATTCAGACACATCGACGACCTCCTTTTCCCGGCCTTCGTGTGTACCCCCAAATTCCACTTCAAACTGCGGATATTTTTCCCACGTAATGGCAGTTAGCTTGTTGTCGGGGAATTCTCCGATGAAACGGCACTGTTTGCCTGAGTGGGCTTCGATGTTAAACCGTTTCAAATAATGGAAATTTTGCTCGGCATCGAAATAAAGGACCGTGGCAATTCTATCCGGATCAAATTTGAAGATCGACAAGATATTTTTTTCAAAATGATTTTCAAGATCATAGGTAAACAGGTGGAAGCATCCCTCCTTGTCGACAACGAGTATCTTGTCGTCGCCAGTAAACTCACCCAGATAGAGTCCTCTTCCGTCGGCATTTAGGCGCAACACATCCTCGTCAAACCAAATTTTGCGCCCTCCCAGGGTCGACATCCCTTTCTCCTTAAGGGTTATTTTGTGGATCTCGTTTTTCGAAACCAGATTACCCATCGAGGCACGTCCCTTGATGGCCAGTTCTGCCATATTGACTTCATCAATCAATTTTTTCAGCTTTGGTCGTGGCTTGAAGGTGATTCGCAAGACTTCAGCTTCCCCGTTAGGGTTGGCACTGAAATAGAGGATGCGGGATCCTTCTGTTCCGATGGTCATGTTATATTCCTTGTCACGGGTCACTCCGGTCACAGCAAAACGCTTCATGTAGTTGTTGCCGCCCTTGCCATCCCGGTACACCAGGTTGTAGATGGTGCGGTCGTTGTTTTTTTCAAACACCGCTACATGCAGGACATTTTTGCCCACAAAGGCTTTGTCGGAGACTTTGGATATGAAATAGGTCCCATCCTTGCGGAATACGATGATGTCGTCGATATCGGAACAGTCGCAAACATACTCGGCTTTTTTCAGCGCAGTACCTACAAATCCCTCCTCACGGTCGATGTACAACTTTTCGTTGGCCACCACTACCTTGGTTGCCTCAATGTTCTCAAAGCTTCTGATCTCGCTTTTTCTTTCGCGACCCTTACCAAACTTGGTTTTAAGGTGTTCGTACCAGGCAATCGAGAAAGGAATGATGTTTTCGATGTTTTTTAGCGTCTCTGCAATTTCGTTTTCGATTGAAAGAATCAGTTCATCTGCCTTGAAGGAGTTGAATTTCAAGATTCTTCCCATCCGTATCTCCATCAGTTTCAGGATATCCTCCTTTGTAATCACCCTCTTGAACCTCGGTTTCCAGGGATCCAGCCTTTTGTCGATGTGGGAGACTGCCTCGTCCATGCTGGCTGAGTCTTCGAAGGCCTTGTCCTTGTAGATACGTTCTTCGATGAAGATCTTCTCGAGGGAGGAGAAATGCCATTGTTCTTCCAGTTCTCCCTTGTGAATTTCCAGCTCCAGCTTCAACAGATCCACGGTATTGCCTACCGATCTCCTCAGAATTTCACTGACAGGCATAAAATGGGGCTTGTCGTTTTCGATGATGCAGGAGTTGGGTGATACGGAGACCTCACAATCGGTAAAGGCATAAAGCGCATCGATGGTTTTGTCTGAACTCGTACCCGGAAGCAGGTGGACGAGAATTTCCACGTTGGCGGCTGTATTGTCGTCTATCTTCCGGATCTTTATTTTCCCCTTTTCGAAGGCTTTGACGATGGTCTCTATCACAGAGGAGGTGGTTTTACCAAAAGGTATTTCCGTGATAACAAGGGTCTTGTTATCCAATTTTTCAATTTTTGCCCGGATCTTGACTGCCCCACCGCGAAGCCCGTCGTTGTATTTGGATACATCGAGGAATCCTCCGGTAGGAAAGTCCGGAAAAAGTTCAAAGGGTTGGTTTTTCAGATGTGCAATCGAGGCATCTATCAACTCCAGAAAATTGTGTGGAAGTATTTTGGAGGCGAGACCTACGGCAATACCCTCGACCCCCTGCGCCAGTAGCAGCGGGAACTTGGCCGGAAGAGTTACAGGTTCCCGGTTCCTTCCATCATAGGATTGTTGCCACTTGGTGGTTTTGGGATTGAAAAGTACCTCCAGGGCAAACTTGGAAAGGCGTGCCTCAATGTAACGAGGAGCCGCTGCGCCATCGCCGGTATGGATGTTTCCCCAGTTTCCCTGGCAATCCACCAGCAACTCTTTCTGTCCAAGCTGAACCAGTGCATCCCCGATGGAGGCATCACCGTGCGGGTGGTACATCATGGTTTGACCGATGATGTTGGCGACCTTGGTGTACCGGCCGTCGTCCATCTGACGCATGGCGTGGAGAATCCTTCGCTGAACCGGTTTCAGTCCATCGTTGACATACGGAACCGCACGCTCCAAAATGACATAGGAGGCATAATCGAGAAACCAGTTTTGGTACATCGACGACAGGTAGATGATGTGGTGCAGCTCTTTCTTTTCCCCCTGATTCCCATTATCCGGCTGGATATGGTCGGGTAAAAGTTCTCCTTCGTTCGCCATTTATATTTTGTTCTTCAATTTGTACTGTTACACGGAGTTACACTTATTAATACCAAAACAATCCTATAACTCATATCTTATCTCTCATAGCTCATAACTCAAATTTCGTCCTTCTCCACATGCAGATTCTCAATGATGAAATCCTGCCTGTCAGGAGTATTTTTGCCCATGTAGAACTCGAGCATCTCCACAATGGATTCATTCTTGTTCAGAATCACCGGATCGAGACGAATCTGTTCCCCAATAAAATTTTTGAACTCGTCGGGTGAGATCTCTCCCAATCCTTTGAAACGGGTGATTTCAACACCTGTCGCCAGCATTTTGACCGCCGCATCGCGCTCCTGTTCGGAGTAGCAATACTCGGTCCGTTTTTTGTTCCGTACCCGGAAGAGCGGAGTCTGTAGAATGTACAAATGCCCCCTGCGGATCAGCTCGGGAAAAAACTGGAGGAAGAAGGTAATCAGCAACAAGCGAATGTGCATCCCATCGACGTCGGCATCGGTGGCGATGATCACCTTGTTGTAGCGAAGTTCGTCGATGCCCTCCTCTATGTTCAGTGCTGCCTGCAGGAGGTTGAACTCCTCATTTTCGTACACGATCTTTTTGGTAAGGCCATAGGAGTTGAGCGGCTTGCCGCGAAGACTGAAGACGGCTTGCGTGTTTACATCTCTGGATTTGGTGATGGAACCACTTGCCGAATCTCCCTCGGTGATGAAGATGGAACTGTTGTCCTTGTTTTCGTGGGGAGTATTGTAATGCAACCGGCAATCCCTCAGCTTCTTGTTGTGCAGGCTAACCTTCTTGGCCCTTTGCTTGGCCAGTTTCTGAATGCCGGAGATGGCCTTGCGCTCCCTTTCTGACTCCTGGATGCGCCGAAGCAGGGTATCAGCGGTCTGTGGATTCTTGTGCAGGTAATTGCCCAGCTCTTTCTGGATGAAATTCATCACGAAGTTGCGCACGGACATGCCATCCGGTGAGATATCCCTGGATCCCAGTTTTGTTTTGGTCTGGGATTCGAATACCGGTTCCTCTACCTTGATGCTGATAGCTGCCACGATGGAGGCACGTATGTCGGAGGCATCGAACTCCTTCTTGTAGAAATCCCGGATGGTCTTGATCAGAGCTTCTCGGAAGGCAGCCAGATGGGTTCCCCCCTGCACAGTGTGCTGGCCGTTGACGAAGGAATAGTAATCCTCGCCATATTGGTTGCCGTGGGTGATGGCACTCTCGATATCCTCCCCCTTTAGATGGATGATTGGATAGAGCGGCTCCTGACCGATGTTTTCGTTCAGAAGGTCGTACAATCCATTCTTTGAGAGGTATTTTTCCCCGTTGTAGTTGATAACGAGACCGGCATTGAGGTAGGTGTAATTTTTAAGCATCGCCACCACATACTCGTCGATGTAGTGGTAGGTCTTGAAGATCTCCTCATCCGGTTTGAAAATAACCATCGTTCCGTTGGGCTCTTCGGTCTGCGCCTCTTCATTGTCCAGGACTACATCTCCCTGAGAAAAGTCGATGATTTTCACTTTTCCGTCGCGGACCGATTTGATGGTAAACGAGGTAGAAAGGGCATTGACCGCCTTGATCCCCACACCGTTGAGACCAACCGATTTTTTGAATGCTTTGGAGTCGTATTTGGCACCCGTATTCATCCTGGCTGCCACATCCATCAGTTTCCCGAGTGGAATGCCACGACCGAAGTCACGCACGGAAATCCGCTGATCGGATACGTGAATGTCTATCTTCTTTCCATTGCCCATCATGAATTCGTCGACAGAATTGTCGATCACCTCCTTGAGCAATACATAGATGCCATCGTCAGCGGCTGAGCCGTCTCCGAGCTTCCCAATGTACATGCCAGGGCGTTTCCTGATGTGCTCTTTCCAGTCGAGCGTACGTATCGAATCTTCAGAATAACCTTGAACCATTCTTATAGAGTTTGCACAAATATAAAGAAATTAGGGTGTGAAACTCATGATTTTACTACTCAGTAATGAACAACTGACGGTTGATAAATATTTTGATTTCCCGGTCGCTACTCTTTGAAATCTGCTTTTTTTTGTCCTAAATCTTTGAAGCCTTCCATTTTGAACCTGTTTTAAAAAATCAATCAGAGATGTTTTATGGAATTGTTTTTCAAAAGGTTAAAATTTTATTCCACGATTGAGTCTGGTATTTTAAAAGGTGAAATGGTAACTCCCGGCAGGTAATTGCAATTTTAACACGTTAGGTTCGTCAGTGATTACTTTGATAAAGCTGTTTTTATCGAGCGTTTGACCATTTTCAAGCACCATTCTGGCAGGGAGCAGCAGCGTTGCACTGCTGTTTGCAGGGATGGTGACAAAATAGCTGGTCTGCTCCTTTGATCTGGTCCATTTTGAAATGATCGTCCCGAATGGTCCCAGATGGGAGGCTTCAAAATGGGAAAGTCCCCTAACAAAATGCGGTTCAAGAAGTACATTCTTGAACCCCGGATGGACAGGATCCGGTCGGATACCACCCAATGCCTTGAAAAACCAGGCACTTACCTCTCCAAACATAATATGGTTCAGGGATATGTCGGACTTGGCATCGATGGGCCAGTTTTCGTACAAAGTAGTTGCTCCATTGACCATCCACCACCCCCAGGAGGGATAGGTCTCCTGCGATGCCACTTTGTAGGCAGTTTCGGCGTACCCATTTTCGCTGAGGGCATTTAGCAGGGCCTTGGTTCCAAGTAATCCAACATCCAAATGAAAGAGATCTGCTTCGACCCGTTTGGCTAGTTTGGTGGCCACGAGTGATTTTAGCTCATCCGGAACTACACCCCAGAAGAGAGGAGCTGCCAACTCCGTTTGGAGTCCTGTGGCATAGATGCCTGTGGTCGTGTTTAGGTATTTTTTGTTGATGGCATTTTTGATCTTTTCAGCCAGGGCCGAATATTTCTCAAAATCCTCAATCTTTCCCAACATTTTTGCTGTTTTGGCAAGGATAGTAGCATCCGTGAAATAGTAGCAGGAGGAGGTCAGTTCCTTGCTGGCCTTTGATTTGACGGGAATCCAGTCGCCGAGACCCCAGTCTGTCAGGTTTTCTGGACTGATCCGGTTGATGTAATCCACATATCTTTTGATGTTGTCGTAAGTGAGTCTAAGTAACCTGTTGTCGCCATAGAATTGGTACACATTCCAGGGGATGATGGCCAGGGAGCTGGTCCAGTCGGGTCCATTGGCCCAGTCGTAACCCCATCCCGAAGTGGGAATGATGTTGGGGAGTACACCATTTGGCTGTTGTTCGTCGCGGTGGTCGGCCAGCCATTTTTCGTAGACGGTGATGCCATCGAAATTGAACAATCCCGTTTCCACGGAGATCTGTCCATCGCCGGTCCAACCATTCTTTTCCCGTTGTGGGCAATCGGTAGGATAGCCGTATAGGTTGGAAAGGTAGGAGTTGTTGGCAGCCACCCAAATTTTGTTGAGCACCGGATTGGAACTCTCTATCTTCCCGGCAGGGGGTACATCACTGTGCATAAAATAGGCAGACACGCTGTTTTTGTTCAGTTCAATGGGTTTGCTGGAAGCTACTTCAATGTATTGAAATCCCTTGTAGTTGAAATGTGGGGAGAAGGTCTCCTCGGCACCACCCTTCAGGAGGTAAATATCGGTGCCAAAGGGATCCTTGTCGTCTGTAGGACGGTAGTGAACAGAGATGTTGGACTGATCGACCCTTCCGTTTTCATAGGCCCGCTCTCCGTGTTTGAGGACCAACTTCGTGCCCGGAAGCCCATTGACGGTAATTTTACTCACGCCGGCAATGTTTCTTCCCAGGTTGAAAACATAAAGTGAATCGTTGAATTTTTTAAAGGATTTGGCTGCAATCTCCTCTGTAGCACGGATGGGCTGTAGTTGCTGAGCTACTATGTTTTGCGAAGGCGCGGCGGTTAGGATGGCTCTGCTCCATTTGGAATCATCGAAGCCATTTGTATTCCAACCGCTGATTTCGAGATTGGCATCCTGTTGTTCTCCGGTGTAGATGCTGTTGGAGATAATAGGACTCAAGGCCGTTTTCCAACTGGTTCCGGAGGAGATGGTCTGGATGGAGCCATCCTGGTAAGTGATACGCAGGTCGAGGCAGAATTTTGGTCTGGCACGCCAGGGGGCCTTGTCAAAATACCATACTGCTGTGGATTGAAGGTTAAACCAGCCATTGCCAAGCAGAATTCCCAGGGTGTTGGTTCCTTCCTGCAGATATTTTGTGACATCGTGGGTGACATAGAGTGTCCGGCGGTCGAACCTCGTGTACATGGGGTCGAGTCTGTGATCTCCCACCAATTTTCCGTTGACGTAGAGTTCGAATAGGCCGCCAACTGCAACATAAGCCCTGGCGGAAACCACTTTTTTCTTTAGTTCGATCTCTTGCCGAAAATAGGGTGCCGGTTTGAGCGCAATGTCTCTGGTGTCTGTGATCCAGGCTCCCCGCCAGTTTCGTGCTTCCATCAGACCTGTTTCGAAGGTGGAAAGGGCAATTTTTTGCTGGCCTTCTTGGTCCCAGCATCTGACCTGCCAGAAATACCTGGTAAAAGGGGTAAGTTTTGATCCGGAGTAGGTGATCAGCATACTGTCCGACTGCAGCCTGCCAGTGTCCCAGATTTTACCTTTCCCATTGGCAACTGCCGCAGAATCGGTCCCTACCAGAATCTGGTAACTTATCTGTACAGCACCCGTCCGCTGATCATCCAACTGCCAGGATAATCTGGGATTTGGTGCATCCAGACCTACTGGATTGGTGAGATGTTCGCAAGTAAGGTTGAAGGGGCCAGTTTGTGCACTGAGCTGAAGGGTGAAAAAAAGCAAGGGCAATAGAGCAAGTCTCATCGTTGATCGTATGATTTGAATATTTTGATTTAGAATTCCTTGGATTGAAAATTAACAGCTAAAACGCTTGGCCGATTCCCTATTCCTTCCGGATATTTACTTCCAGAATGACGGATTCAAGCGGTTTTAAAGAAAGTTTGACCTTCCCGGCACCCTTTGTCACCAGCAGATTGTATTTGTTGGTGAGGTTCAAATGATCTGTCAGGGCAAAGATACCCTCTTTCAGGTTCCATATCTTAACCACTTTGCCGGGAATCCGGAGTTCGAAATTGGCACGATTGTCGGGGTCAAAATTGGCCACGATGATCAACTTCTGGTTGTCGCTCCAACGAAGGAAAGAGAACACTTTGTCGGAATAAAGCGCTGATATTTCGTGGTTGTAACTTTGAATCTCACCGTAAGATCCCATCAGGGCAGGAGAGGTGATGGTGAAATTCAACAGTTTTTTGTAAAAGGCTCGGAGTGATTTTTCCTCTTTGGAAAGCTGTCCACCATCGAAGGAACCCCCGTTCATCCAGCGCTGGTGGGCCGGTACGCCTATGTAGTCGAAGATAGAGGTTCTGGTTGGTTTGCCGAAACCTGCATTTTGTGCGCCAGCTTCACCGACCTCTTGTCCAAAATATATCAAGGTAGGAGAGGTGCTGATGGTGGCCGAAACCACCATGGCGGGTTTTCCTTTTTCCGCACTCCCGGCAAATGCCGGACTGGCAAGCCTTTGTTCATCATGATTTTCCAAAAAATGGAGCATATGGTGTTCAATGTCGGCCAGATCTGACTGAACCTTGACGAGACGCTCGGCAGGAGCCTTTCCCTGGGTCACTTTTTTCAGGGTATCGTAAAACGCCACCTTGTCGTAGAGAAAATCCATCTTTCCGTTTTGAAGATAGGAGCGGTAAAGAGAGGGATTGTACACTTCTGCCACAAGTGTGGTTTGAGGAAACTCTTTTTTCAGGTTGCTGTTGAGGTAACTCCAAAACTCTACGGGTACCATTTCTGCCATGTCGAAACGGAAACCATCCACTCCAAATTTTAGCCAGTAAAGACAAATGTCCCTGAATTTTAGCCAGGTATTGGGAACCGTTTTATTCTGCCAGAAGGCAAAGTGATCGAGGAAGGGCTTTTGATCATACCCTGACGGAAGAGATTCAAAGTCGTTGCTTCCATCCGGACGAATTCCATAGTTGACCTTGACGGTTTCGTACCAGTCGTCGGCACGGGGTTGAGCCATACGAGAGCCATTTCCCGTCCATTTGGCCGGATTTTCGTCAAATTTTCCATCGGCAAGCGGGTGAGGATCGCCGCCCAGTGGCTTTTCTGACAATTGCGGAACCTGGAAGGGCTTTCCCGGCAGGTAATAAAAATTGTTGTTTCTGTCGTACTCGACTGCTTTATCGTCGTTTTCGCCAAAATCCCTGATCCCTTCTGGTTTGGAGATGGAGTGATAATTTCTGGCGACGTGGTTCGGGACAATGTCGATGATCACCTTTAGCCCCTGCTCGTGTGAACGCTGAACCAAGGCACGAAATTCCTCCAGCCGTTTGGCAGGATCGCTGGCCAGATCAGGATCCACATTGTAATAATCCTTGATGGCGTAGGGAGAGCCCGCCCGACCCTTGACGACGTCGGGATCGTCGTTGGAGATGCCGTAAGCGGTATAGTCACCGATCACATCGTGGTGCAGGACTCCTGTGAACCAAATATGGGTGACACCCAGATCGTGGATCTCTTTCAATGCTTTTGGGGTAAAATCCCGAAATTTTCCCACTCCGTTTTCCTCGATCGTTCCCCATGGTTTGTTCGTGGTATTGGTATTGCCAAACAGTCTGGTGAAAACCTGATAGATCACCATTTTATGAGCAAAACTGTCATTTTTCAGAAGGCTTTTTTGGCTGATTGGGTCATTTTTAAACCCAAATAAACAGAGCGCTGTGAGTATTAGAAGAGTGAAAATTGATTTTCTCATGACTATCCTTGGTATAATGTTTGGACGTTGAAACCTGGCTCGAATACGGCAATTCTTATACCAGCAAAGTTAAATATTAAGTTATTATTTTGGGTGGTTTTTTACGGCATTGCCGCTCTTTATTTCGTTCCGTTGCGAGTTTAAAAAGGGGGCAATTCCGTGTTGAATTTACCAATGTAGGCATCTTCTGGTTACTCAAAATTTAAATTGGTATCTTTGTTTTATGGAAAAGAAGGGTTCGGGCTTTTTGGACAACATTGACAGGAAGGATTACAGACCCAAGTTTGGCGGTCTGGAGATCCTTAAATACCTGGGTCCGGGACTGCTGGTGACCGTTGGGTTCATCGACCCCGGGAATTGGGCTTCCAACCTGGCTGCAGGGGCCGATTTTGGCTATCTGTTACTTTGGATGGTTACCTTTTCCACCATCATGCTGATCATGCTTCAGCACAATGTGGCACACCTCGGCATCGCTACAGGTCTATGCTTGTCGGAAGCAACCACCAAATTCATCAAACCGGTCTGGTCGAAACCGATTCTGACCACGGCCGTGATGGCATCCGTTTCCACCTCCCTCGCAGAGGTTCTCGGGGGTGCTATTGCCTTGAATATGTTGTTTGACATTCCCATCCGGGCAGGGTCGGTGCTGGTGGTACTCTTCGTGATGATCCTGCTTTTTACCAATGGATATCGGATGATTGAGAAGTGGATTATCGCCTTCGTGTCCGTCATCGGTTTGTCATTCATCTACGAACTTACCCTGGTGCACATCGACTGGAACAGTGCCATCCATTCCTGGGTCACGCCCTCCTTTCCGAAAGGATCGATGGTGATCATCATGAGTGTGCTCGGTGCCGTGGTGATGCCCCATAACCTTTTCCTTCACAGCGAAATCATCCAGAGCCGACAGTGGAACCTTCAAGATGAAAAAACCATCAAGAAACAGCTCAATTACGAATTTCTGGATACCCTGATCTCGATGCTTGTGGGTTGGGCAATCAATAGCGCTATGATTCTGCTGGCGGCCGCAACTTTCTTCAAAACCGGCACGCAGGTTACCGAGTTGCAGCAATCCCAGGGACTGCTTACACCGCTCTTGGGGGCACACGCAGGTATCGTCTTTGCCGTTGCGCTGCTCTTTGCGGGTATCGCTTCTACCATTACTTCAGGAATGGCTGCTGGATCCATTTTTTCCGGAATTTTTCAGGAACCCTACGACATCAAGGACAACCATTCGCGGCTTGGGGTTGCCATTTCCTTTGTGGTGGCACTCCTGATCATCTTTGTGATTTCGAACCCATTCAAGGGCCTTATTTATTCTCAGATGTTGCTCAGCATCCAACTTCCGATCACCATTTTTGTACAGGTGTACCTTACCTCCTCCGAAAAGGTGATGGGCAAATACAAAAACAACAAATTTAACGTCATCAGCCTGTACCTGATTGGAGCCGTGGTGACAGCATTGAATGTGGCACTTCTGATCAGTCTAATCTGATTTTGGATTTTCGATTTTTGGAGGAGGGGACTTATCAGAATGAATGAGCGATCCCGGCATTCAGATTTCATCGCAAAGATGTAACAACCGACCTAAAATTTACTGGTTTTTCAAAATCAGATACTGAAAGGGGTTCAAGGTGATGGAACTTTGGAAGTAGAAACTTCCGTTGTTCAGGACATTCGTCCAGGTGGTTGAAACCAAACTTCCGGGTACGGGATAATCTATGATCTGGTTTCTGGTATTGACCAGGATCAGCACATTTTCATTCTGGTATTTTCTTGAAAATGCCAGAACATCGTTGTGACCAAAAGTTTGAAGGGTTCCTTTTCTCAAGACGGCGGAGGAGTTGTAAAATCCCAATAGTCGTTTGTAGGCACTTGCCATGTCAGGATTTAGGCTCCAGTTAATGGGTTTTTGTGTGGTGTAGGCCAGCGGACTCGAAACTCCGGCTTCCTGCCCGCAATAAATCAGGGGTGCTCCCTGTAGACAGATGGCCACCACCGAGGCCGCAAGTGCCCCTGGTTTACCTCCGAACAATTCGACAGGCGTGAGGGTCCCCGATTCGTCGTGATTGGTCGTAAACCGAAGCTTTCGTTGTGTGCCTGAAAGTACTGCATTCTCGGCACTATTGGTCGTAAAGAGAGCAGAAGCATTGTTTTTGTTGACGAAGACATTTTTTAGGGTAGCCAGAAAATCCCAGGCATAATTCATCTGAAAACCGGCTAAAAAGTGATCACTTCTGGATCCTTCAGCCAGCAAGATTAAGTTGCGGCTCTTCATCGCATGTAGGGAGTCGATAGCCTGCTTCCAAAAATCGTAGGGTACATAATCTGCAGCATCACATCTGAATCCGTCGATGTTGGCAATGAGGGTCCAGTATTTCATGGCACTGATCATGGCCAGTCGCATCTCTGCATTGTCGAAATTCAGGTCGGCCACATCCGTCCAGTTGGTACCTGCCGGGCTGATGATATTCCCACCGGCATCCTGCGTGTACCACGATTTATTGACCATCCACAAGTTGTCCCACGACGTGTGATTCCCCACCCAGTCCAGGATGACGGCCATATTTCTGCTGTGGGCCTGTGAAACCAGGGTTTGCAAGTCGTTCAGGGTACCAAAACTGGGATTCACTTCCCGGTAATTCATAACACAATAGGGAGAACCGAATGATTTTACTTTCCCAAGCGGATAAATCGGCATCAGCCAAATGGTATTAATTCCGAGGGATTTGATGGAATCAAGCCTGTCGACGATGCCACTTAAATTGCCATTTTTGCTAAAGGCCCCGATGTTTATTTCATACATCACCACCTCTTCTGTGGAGGGAATTTGCTGGAAGGGGGTGTCGTATTGGGCAGATTTCGGATAAACCGTAAGTGCCTTGCTCGCGACAGATGTAGCATGATCGATTGCTGTCGCAGTAAGCGTGACCGTAAAACCTGAGGTCGCAGAATTGGCCGGATTGGTGAAGGTGTGGACAGGGTCCTTGTCCGTGGAAGTAGTATGGTCGCCAAAATACCAGATATAACTGGAGCCGTTGAGGGTCGCATTGATGAATTTAACAGTCACCGGACTATCTCCAATGGACTTGTCGACATTAAATGCAGCGGATACCTGAAGGGCAGTTGTAGTCGGATTGTTTTTCTGGCATCCGGTCATAATCGCCATGAATGAAATCAGTAGGAATAGATATAGAATGGTTTTCCTGTTGGTCATTAGAGGAAGATTGGTCATTTATTGTTTTACAAAAAAGGCGTTGATAGATACATCTGCAAATACTTCCCCCTTCGGCCCTTCGGCTTCGCTCAGGGACCACTTCGCTCAGGACACCGTCTCTTAGTCTTCCTAGTCTCTTAGTCTCCCAGTCTCCCAGTCTCTTAGTCTCCTAGTCTCCTAGTCCCCTAGTCCCCCAGTCCTCCTAGTCCTCCTAGTCCTTCCTATATGCTACCAGGTTATTGATCAACGGATATTGAGTCGGTTTCAGTTTCAGGATTTCACGCAGTTTTGGCACATCCATCGTGACTCGGGGATGGGTCGCAAAACCGGTTCCGGCACAAAAGAGGGCAATGTTCTGGGAGATGATACCCGCATCCAGGGCTGCCCAGCTGAGTTTCAGGGAATCTGAACCTGACTTGAACCGGGAAATGTCGGAAACGAGTACACAGAAGAGGGGAGCGCCTGCAAAATTCTCCTGCCTACCGGCCACCTGTTGTCTAAAGTCGCCGGCTGCGATCAAATCGAGTTGGTGTTTTTTGGCGTCGTAGAGGTAGAATCCCTTTTTCAGGGCAACATAAATATCCACATCCTGGGAATTCATCGCAGAAGGAGCGGTTCGCTTGCCCAATTCGGGCCGATTGATGCCGTCGGCAGCCCACAAAAGGTCTGAAAGATCCTGCAGTTTGAGGCTTACGGTATCAAATTTGCTTTGAGAGGATCTCTCTGCGAAGGCTTTCATCACATTTACACCCCTGCTGGTGTCGGGTTTATTCAATACAATGGCAGGTGTCTGCGCCAGTAACGAAGCTGTCAGCAAACAGAAACAAAAACTGAAGAGGTATTTTTTCATGGCATTTTTATGTTAAAGATTCGGATGGAAAAGATTGCTGGTGGTTATTTCGATGCGGTTGTTTTCCGGATCTAAAATTACAAATTCGTAGTAACAATCCCCTGTTGTTCTGGGTCCGTCGACTATTTTTATTCCATCAGAGGCAAACCAGCCGGCCAATTCGTCGACCTCCTTAATGCTGATGGCTTCGAAGGCCAGGTGGATCAGTCCACGGTACTGACTTCCGACCATGTCATTTCTGTTTTCAGGAATACCCGCTTTTTTCATCAGCTCCAATCTGGCACCCTGGTCGAATGTCAGGAAATAGCTTTCGTATTGTTTGGCCTGGTTACCATATTTATCGCCGCATTTTCCCCCGAAATATTTGACGTAAAAATCCTTCATGGCTTCCAGATCGTCGGTCCAGATGGCGGCATGTTCGAGCTTCATGAATTCACTATTATATTTTTCTGGAATTATTTTTTTTCATCGGAGAAAATGCATCCGAAATGGATGAAAGTGCGGAAGTGATTGCCTCGGCCTTTTCCGGGAAGAGTGGCTGAAGGGATTCCATTTCTGCCAGGAGTTTTGTGACATTTGCGCCCAGCAAGGCCTCCTTGGCTGTAAAGCCACCCCTTGCTGCCAGATCGTGGGCAGGAATCAATACTTCCAGCATAATTTCACCGCCTAGAAATTTGTCCTGATCAATCAATCCAATCTCTTCGAAATAATCCAGAATGGAACCTACCACTTCCCTGTTGGCACCAAATATTTGGGCTGAATCTTCTGCATCGAAGGCGAAAGTCATCTCCGGACTCTCCCTGACAATTTTATTGAGAATCTTATCTTTCAGTTTGCAATCTATCATCAGTTGTCATCCAGTTGGTTAGAACGTTTTGTTAGTATTGTACTGCCTGGAGATCCGTTCGCCGGTCGGATGAGCCTCTCTAGTTTTTCCTTCGCCGGAGCGGATTTTAATTTCTGTTGAAATGGGTTCTCTCACCATTGGAATGCCGATCCTCCCTGCGGGAATGGAAGTTGTAGGAGTGGTAGTTGTCGCACGGACGATAGATGGCACCAGTTGCAAAGTCAATGATCGCACCGGGCCAGAAAAGCAATACGTCGGCAACCAGAGCGGCTCCCCTTATTTCCCTGGATGGTTGACCGGGTGCTGGTATGGTACGCTGGCAGGCGGTTATTCTTCCGCCAAGAACTGTTGCACAACTGGAAAATGTTGCAGCAATTATCAGCAGCAACATAGTATGGGTTATTTTTTTCTTCATTTTTCCTATTTTTAATTGTTATGAGGGATTTGTAACTATAGTTTGATTCTTTTTACAAAGAATAAGACAGCACAACCCTGAAAGGTTCAAACGGTCCGAGCTGGTTACAAACCTTCTATCAAAACTAGTGAATTTATCCCACGCCGGGCAAGATCCTAAATCATAATAAATCATAAAATTCAGACCAACTTTCTTAAAATATTCTTTTGATCCGTTGGCGACGAATGTTTAGGTGAAATGAATCGACCTATCCCTTAAAGCAACAATCCCGAAGGGTCCATGACGCTTCGGGATTGTTGCTAAGCTAATTCCCTGCCTATTTCAGGAATTTTTCCCTTCGTTGCAAATTTGTGAGTCCACCCAGTAAAAAGATCAAACTGCCAATTCCCAGGAAGATTCGGTTTTTCTGTGAAATTTGGGCCCACACCATTTCGTTCATCTGGTTGGGAATGCTGTAGGGATTGTGGAACACGTTCCACTGGGTTTTTGCCAGGGTATCGGACATCATCATCAGAAAGACTCCGATAAGAATCATCACCACTGCGGTCCCGTTTCCGTTTTTTACCATTGTGGAGACCAGAAAGGCGAGACATCCCAGGAAGAAGACGGGAAACAGCAGCTCAAAGGACATCGCAAAAACGGGGAAGGGAGTGAGACCGAAATAACCTACCCAGCAGAAGACATAGAGGATCGCCCAGGTAAGCAGGAAGATCATGAATAGCCTTATGAGCCATACCTTGTATCTGTAATCGGGTATTCCGAATAAGATCTCCAGAATCCTGGAATCGGCATCATTCTGAATCCCGAAAACGGTGGGGTAGAAGACCAGCAATATCCCTGGAAGCAAAAGAATCCCGTATATGTTCGAGGAGTTAAATCCGGGTACGTTGAAGACCAGCTGCAGTGACAGTAAGATGTAAAAAACCAGCGCAGCAAGAACGAACCAGAAAAACCGACCCGCAAAAATGATTTTGAGGTTGTACCTGGCCATTTTCATGACCAGATCTGTTCTGTTCTTCAGTTTATCTTTCCAAATTGCGTTATCCATTTTTTCGTATTAATCAAATTTTGTACAAGAAATCACTTTGGCAGATATAAGATATAAGAGATAAGACATAAGATATAAGACATAAGATATAAGAGATTCGCTGATTATAGGAATCTCCTATCTAAAGTCTCATATCTCATATCTCATATCTCATA
>CAINVV010000071.1 GCA_903854235.1 uncultured Bacteroidia bacterium
AGATCATACAACCTTCTGAATGGTTCCTGAAAGATGTGAACCATTACATTCACATAATCAAGCAATATCCATTGTGCATTCTGAGAACCATCCTGGCGCCAAACTTTTTCGCAAGCCAGCTCCTCCACACTCTCCTCCACGGATCTCGCAATTGCATCAACGTGGACATTTGAGCTGCCATGACAAATGATGAAGTTGTCGCATTCGGCCTCTTCGCCTGTTGTGAGATCAATGTTGACAATCTCCAGTCCTTTCTTTCTGCGTATACCCTCTACGATGGCATCCACCAAATCGAACCGGCTATTTTCAATACCGTTTTGCGTCATGGAATGATTTAGAAACACAAAGATAGTTGTTTTAACTGATTACTGAAAAACTCTTTGGTGTGTGAAAGTCCCAATATCGATTAACTTTGGAATCTAATTTTCAAGCAAAGCCATGATAGGTTCAAGCATCATACACCTGGATCAGGTTGATTCGACCAATAACTATGCCGCAAACCAATTGCTGACAAAAAGTCTGAATGAAGGAACTGTATTTGTGGCCGCCTGTCAGCATTCGGGCAGGGGACAGGGTGAATCACGATGGGAAAGCAAAGATGGTCTCAACCTGACCTTCAGCATCGTACTCTACCCGGTCAGGATTGAAATTTTCAGGCAATTCTCCATTTCACAGGCTATATCACTGGGCATTGCCGATTTTTTATCCACGGAAGTGGAAGGTGTTTCCATCAAATGGCCGAACGACATCTATGTGGCGGACAAAAAGATCGCAGGCATCCTGATAGAAACCGCCATCAGTGGTGGGAAATTCACCAGGGCAATAGTGGGCATCGGACTTAATGTCAACCAGGAAAAATTCGTATCGGATGCTCCTAATCCGGTTTCGCTGAAAAATATTATAGAAAAAAATTACGATCTGGCGGAAGTGTTGGCCGGATTGTGTGCCAAAATTGACAGAAGATACCAATCCTTGATCACCTTCGGTCAGGATGCCCTGCACCGGGAATACGAAGATTTGCTCTACCAAAAAGGTAGATGGGCTGGTTTTGAGGCAGAAAACAGAGTCTTCGAAGGGAAAATCACCGGTGTGGAGCGAGATGGGAAGCTGCTGATCGAAACCAGGGAAGGGGAGTTGAAGGGGTTCTACTTCAAGGAGGTGGGCTTCAGGAAAGGAAGTGACTAAAGTGACTAGAGTACTTGGCGATATTTTGAAATTACTGCGGATTAGACAGATTTTACAGATATATTTTTTGCTTCGAGGGATTCCTTGAGGTCGGCTTGCCAAAACCTGTCAAAATCCAAATTTACCATACGATAATTGCCATTCCTGAGGATGAATCTAGCCTCTAACCTGTCGTAGGAATATTTCTCCAAGATAACTGAATCTACTTGATATATTTGAAGTTGGTTGTCAAAAATTCTTTTCTTTCGATTTAAAAGTCTATACAGTAAGACAATAGTCATCAAGGAAAGTAGACCGATTCCTATCCACCACATTTCATCATGTTGAGGCCGAAGAACCAAAATAAGAGGATAAAGCATCGAAAAGTAACGAAAATTGTAGGAAAATCTGGCAGATTTCCACTTGTCCCTGATCTCAATCCGATCTTCGAAAAACTCCAAAGTTCCCTCTTTGATGGGAAAAACTGCTTTCATAGCCATGAATTAGGTTCGTGAATACAAGGCCAAATATACTAAAACCCAAGGTCAGGAGTCCCAACTTTAATTCACTTTAGTCACTTCTAATACACCACCGCACAAAGCATATCCGCCAGCTTCTCAATGCCCTTCTCCAGGTAGCCGCCTACCATCATCTTGATCATCGGGTTGAGGTCGGCATGAAGAGTGAGCCTCATCTTGCATCCGTTATCGGGAAGCGGAACCAGTTGAACCCAAAAGGTCACTGGAAAAGGAACCGATTTCTCCCCCTGGAATTTGATGGTTTTATGTGGTTCTCGTTCAACAATTTCAATTCCTACCTTACCTACCGGGCTGATTTTAAAACTGCAGCGGTCCTCAGTGGCCGCAAAATCTTCCAACTTAAACCCTTTTGTGTCGACCCCCTTTTTGTTGAGTTCCTCGATTTTCTCGGAAGTGACAAACTGTTCCAGGTTCTTCATGTTGGAGAGTTTCGCAAACACCTGTTCGGGTGTAAAAACCAACTCCCTCGGTTCACTTACATATTTTTCGATTCCCATTTTAACTTTCTAAGGTAGTTTTCCTTCTAACTTTAGCCTTTGGCCTTATTTCCCCCACGTCTCAGGTGTCTTCCTCCAGTTGTTCAAGCTTTCCAGTTGTTCGTCGTTGATCTCTCCGGAGTCGTGCGCCAGTTGGAGCAAAACGTTGTAGTTGCTCAAAGTGGTCAGCTCAATATGGGCAAATTCGAAATTTCTGGCTGCAAGCGGAAAATTGTAGGTGAAGATAGCAAGCATGCCCAGCACCTCTGCGCCATAGGTTCGCACTGAGTCTGCGGCATTCAGGGAGCTGTAGCCTGTGGAAACCAGGTCTTCGATGATGACAGTTTTGGTCCCTTGCGGGATATCTCCTTCGATCAGGTTCTCCAGTCCGTGTCCTTTTGGAGCGGAACGGATGTAGATGAAGGGAAGTCCGAGCCTGTCAGCCACCAGCACACCATGCGCGATGGCTCCTGTTGCTACACCGGCAATGGCCTCTGCTTCAGGATATTTCTCCCTTACCAATTTGGTAAATTCGTCACAGATAAAGGTTCGCGTTGCCGGATAGGACAAGATTTTCCTGTTGTCGCAATAGATGGGAGCCTTCCACCCGGATGCCCAGGTAAAGGGTGCGTC
>CAINVV010000072.1 GCA_903854235.1 uncultured Bacteroidia bacterium
AAGTATTGATGGTCATCATTCGTGGATCCCGGTTTAAGAGGAAAGTCAGGCGTTTTGACTGCTTGGGTCCAATCACAATCGTTTTCTCGATGTTGTCATCTGAACTGTTGCCGCCACCCATCATTCTTCTGTTTCCACCACCACCACTCAATCCAGCGAGTCGGAAGGTGACCGTAATGGCACCCGAAATTGGCTCGGTATTGGTGAGGGTAAAGGAGACAACGGTTTTGATCTGATCATCTTTTTGAATTTTGAAGGCCTTGGTATCCAGTACGATGTAGCCAGGGAGAGCCACTGCAGTATACCATTCAGGCAAATATTGTGCAAGATCGAGTTTGAAACTGCTCTGCATCTCTGCATTGAGCTCTTCTACCGGCGTGGTTCTGAATTTGCGTTCATCCAGAAATCCGCGGATAAACTCATCAAATTTTTCAGGACCCACGGCACCTTTCATCAAGGCAAAGAGGAAACCACTCTTGGTTTGAATGACGTTGTTCAGAATGTCAGGATCATCCTGTTTTTCCAAAATATTGGCAAATGATTTGCTTTGCAGGGCAATGTTTCCCTTTTCGTCGCCCGAAAGCCCCATCATTGTGCGCATGAAATTGTTTCCGCCTTCCGTGGCACTTCTTGACAAGTATGATTCCACCACCCGGTTTGTGATAGGATAAGCCGAAGAGGAGATGAAATTGCTGTAATTGTAATAGTTGGGGAAGATGAAGTAGGGATTTAAAACGTCTGTTGCTGTAAATCTTGGTCCACTTCCGCCCGTACCAATATTGATTCCTCCTCCATTTCCAAACTGGTTGACTTTGCTGTTAAAGAAGGTATCATTTACAAATCTTTTCAAATAATTTGCCTCTGTCTCCTTGGGTGAAATCGTCTCATTGTTGTCGTTGGAATTTCGTTGGGTGAACCTTTTTGTCATGGCAAAATTGGCTCCGGAAAGTTTATATCCGCCTTCAGGCAAATAAACCGTCTCAGGTTGAACCTGCTCGCCAGCACTCGTCCAGGCATGGTTGAACGAACATATCTGAACAGGAATCTCGATCAGTTGAAGTCTTGGATAGGGATATTCGCGGTGAATCTTGATCTCCCAGGTTTTCTTCAGGTCGCGAATGACAGGAACGACAGAATCGCCCAGTACTTTGAAATATTCATCAAAAGTATTGTGCCCTTTAAAGAAACTCAGGGAGTATTCCACCTTGTCGACGGTAACGGTACGGGTCTTGTATTGTCCAATCACCAGAGAGATTTGCGTGAGCGGGTGTTCAGGAACAAAAAGGGCTGCTCCTCCGGCTTCTTCCATTTTCTTGCCCTGAGATAGGATGGTCATGCCAGGTGCCGCCTTTACATGCAGCCGGTAATTTGAAAACTGTGTTGCCAGCCAATTCAGGCCTCGTGAGGCAAAACTGACACCGGCGGTCGGATACCAGCGGGTTTCAGGTGTCAACAGCAGGTAGGAGGAAGTAACAAAGGCATGTTTCTTGTCGGTCACGGTTGTTCCACTATCTTTCCACTTTTCCAGCTGTAACGCTGTCTGGTCCAGATAACAGAAAGATTCGTCGATGGTTCCCTTGTATTGAACGGTGATCTGCAGCGAATCTCCCGGTTTCAAAGCCGTTTCAGGCTGAATTTTCAGAATTTGCAATTCCCGGCTATATTTGGCTCCGGTGAGTTGCGTGACTTCCAATCCGGGATTAAGGGTAAGTACAAATTCGTTGATGGCTTCTTTGTCCTTGTTTTTCAATTTCAGATTTGCGGTGGCCGAGATTTGGTCGCCCTTGTGCTCCAGTTCTATTTCGCAGGCAGTAACCTGAATAACTTTCAAATTGGCATAATGATCATTCACTGAAATCATCTCCTTGCGATGGTTTTCTTCCTTGTTGATGTTTGAGATGTAGATAAAGCCGAGTAAAACACCGGTACCAAGAAATAACACAGAAAAGCCAATAACGACCTCCCTGACAAACTTGGACTGTGACAATCTCTTTAACAGCAGGATGGTGAGGCAGATAAATCCAAGACCCAGGAACAGATAGATTCCCCTGTGGACCAGTATCTCTTTTAAATTGCTGAATCCGACCATTTCCGACCAGCTCATCGGGAGCTTGAAAGACATATAGTCGAATATGTAATGGAATTTATTCTGCAGGTAAAATATGGTAGCAGCGATGTATCCCAGAAGTACCAGACAGGTGACGGCTTGATTTTTTATCACCGACATCAGGAAGAAGGAGAATCCCATGATGAA
>CAINVV010000073.1 GCA_903854235.1 uncultured Bacteroidia bacterium
AGAAAGAGATCGAGTTATTAAATTCGATGGGATGTGTGGTATTGGTCTATTGCTCAGGTGAGCATTCCGAAAATTATATCACAGATACCGGCATCACGATCCAAAAAATCGAGCGATTGAGATTAAGTTATGCCCAATCCAGAATTAGCCGTATCCTAAAAATCATTGGGAGAAATATCGTCTTAATAAAAACACTGCGCTCCTTCAAGGCAGATTGTGTAAGTTGCCACGATTTGGAGGCCCTTTTTTTAGGTTGGATGTCCGGTTTGTTGTTGTTCAAAGCGAATAAGCCAATCTTGGTTTATGATTCGCACGAATTTGAACTTGGCAGAAATACAAGTGGCAAACGTGGCCTTTTCAAGAAAAAGATCCTAACCATTCTTGAAAAATTCCTGATTGGCAAATCTGCCATAACCATGATGGTAAACGACTCAATTGCACAAGATGTTCAGGAAATATACAGACTAGAGGAAAAACCGCTGGTCGTTCGTAACATACCGCCATACTGGCACATCAACCATGAAGTAAGTCTGGAAAGACGGAAAGCATATTGTCAGGCCCTGAAGGCGCCTGACAATTCGTTTATTTTAATGTACCACGGCGCAATTACTACGAACCGGGGTATTGAGCAGTTAATTAGCGCAACAAGAGAAATCCCGGATTGTATCATCATCTTGCTTGGTTTTGGAAACGACCAATACCTGACAATCCTGAAGAAACACATTTCCGATTGTAAAATGGAAAACAGAATCCTTTTCCTCGATGCTGTTCCGCTAAATATCCTTTGGGAATACATTGGAGCTTCAGACGTTGGAATTATGCTCGACCAAAACACCTGTAAAAGCTATTATTACAGCCTGCCAAACAAGTTGTTTGAAAATATCCAGTCCGAAAAAATGGTGATTGGCAGCAATTTCCCCGAATACAGGCAAATCATCGAAGGATATAATATTGGGCTTTGCTGCAATCCCCACGACGCAGCAGAAATAACGGAAAGCATCAGAAAAATAAAAAATAACCTTTTATTGAGAGATCAATTTAAAAATAATCTTTTGACTGCTAAAGAGGTGTTATGCTGGGAAAATGAAAAAGAGATTCTTCAGAAAGCCTATTCCGGTTTACTTTCAAAAATAAAATGAAAAAGACCGTTGAAGAAGGAATAAAGAAAAAAAAGATTGTAAAATTTTTACTTTCCGATATCACCTATGCCACGAGGGACAAAAAAGAGATCGAGCTTTTAAATTCAATGGGATGTGAAGTATTGGTCTATTGCTCTGGCGAACGATCCGAAATTTATATAACTGATTCATGCATTACCGTCCAAAAAATCGAGCGATTGAAATTGAGCTATACCCAATCCAAATTTAGCCGCATCCTAAAAATTATTGAAAGAAACATACTCTTAATCAAAACGTTGCGTTCATTTAAGGCGGATTGTATAAGCTGCCACGACCTGGAAGCCCTTTTTTTAGGCTGGTTGTCAGGTTTTTTTATGTTTGAAGTGAAAAGGCCGCTGTTAGTTTATGATTCCCACGAATTTGAGGCGGGAAGGAATACTGCCGGCAAGAGAGGCCGAATCAAACAGTGGTCCATCCTGCATTTAGAGCGTTTCCTGATGCGGAAAACCGCCTTCAACATGATGGTGAATGATACCATCGCCGAAGAGGTGAAGAAAATGCATCATCTTCGGGAAAAACCTTTAGTCGTAAGGAACATCCCGGCAGAATGGGATCCAAAAGAGGAGATTTGCCGGGAACAAAGAATCGCCTTCTGCCACGAACTGCAACTTCCTGAGGATACCTTCCTGCTGATGTACCACGGCGTGCTGACAAACGGCAGGGGAATAGAAAATGTAGTTCGGGCGATTGCCGGACTGGAAAAGGTTGCTGTCATACTCCTGGGTTATGGCGAAAGCAGCTATGTGGCAACCATCAAATCCTTGATCAAGTCCCTGGGAGTAGAGAAGAAGGTTCTGTTTCACAGTGCAGTTCCGCAGGGCGAATTGTGGCAATTTATCGGGGCAGCTGATGCAGGAATGGTACTCATAGAAAATGTTTGTTTGAGTTATTACTACTCCTTACCCAACAAGTTGTTTGAAAATATCCAGTCCGAAAAAATGGTGATTGGCAGCAATTTCCCCGAATACAGGCAAATCATCGAAGGATATAATATTGGGCTTTGCTGCAATCCCCACGACGCAGC
>CAINVV010000074.1 GCA_903854235.1 uncultured Bacteroidia bacterium
ATATTTCCCTTGGTTCATAATCTGAAGGTTTAAACCCAAAGAAAACCAATTGAAATCGTCACGCAAGAAATTACCCTATAAATAACTGATTATCAAAATTTTCAAAGAACGTTTTAATATTTAAACGAGACACTAGTGATATCTTATATCTCATATCTTATATCTCATATCTCATATCTTAATTTCATATCGCTCCAATGTTCGGAGTCCCTCACTTTAGCCTTTTTTCTTCTCCTCCCAGGCAATCTTTATATTGCCTGATGGTCTCCTCCATTCCGAGGTATAGGGCATCAGCAATGAGAGCGTGTCCGATGGAGACCTCCAGCAGATTTGGAAGGTGCTGATCGAAGTAGCGCAGGTTTTCCAGACTTAAATCGTGGCCGGCATTGAGACCAAGTCCCAACTTTTCGGCCGCTTTTGCAGCCTCTATAAAGGGCTGAATGGCTTGAGCTGGACTCTGCGGATAATCCGTTGCATAGGGTTCGGTGTAAAGCTCCACCCGGTCGGCCCCAACTCTCGCCGCACCTTCTATCATTTTAGGATCAGTACCGACAAAAAGTGAGACTCTAATGCCTGCCTGGCGGAATCTGCCTACCACCCCAAGTAGAAAATCGTGATTGGCAAGGGTATCCCATCCGGCATTGGAGGTAATCGCACCCGGGGGGTCCGGCACCAGCGTAACCTGATCAGGACCTACCTCTAGTACGAGTTCAATAAATCTTGGATCTGGATAGCCTTCAATGTTGAATTCCGTGGTTATCAAAGGTTTCAATTCGCGTGCATCGGCATAACGGATGTGCCTTTCATCCGGACGCGGATGGATGGTGATTCCTTCCGCCCCAAACTCCTGACAACGGATGGCTGCCTCGGTGACACTGGGTCTGGTGCCTCCCCGGCTGTTTCTCAGTGTTGCAATTTTATTTATATTTACGCTTAATCGTGTCATTTTTGCATTCTATTAATTAGGTTTGCAATTTACGAAATGATTCTTAATCAAAAACCACAGTTCAAACGGCTATGATCGCTGAAAAACTGATCTCTGATTCAATTCCTTCTGTTAGTCCCGGCGACAGTGCCTCCAAAGTACTCACGCTCATGGACGTTTTCAGGGTGTCACACCTGCCGATCGTATCCGATCGGGAGTATCTTGGCGTCATCTCCGACAAGGAAATTTTTGACGCAAATGATTTTGACGCTTCCTTGAGTACATTTATTTCAGATCTTTTATTGAAACCCCACGTTCATCCACATCAGCATATTTTTGAAGTGGCTGCCGTCGCTTCAAGTTGTGGGGTGTCCATCGTTCCAGTTCTGGCAGAGGACCACTCATATCTTGGCTCAATTTCCAGGTACGATTTGTGCAACACCCTGACCTCTTTGTTTGCACCCAATGAACCTGGTGGAATCATTGAATTGATTATGTGCGAAAATGACTATTCCCTCGCACAAATAACCCAAATTATAGAGGGGAATGACGCCCGGATTTTGAGTCTTTATACGTGGAAGCCTAATGTGACCACCACGGTACTCAATGTGACCATCAAGGTAAATCAGGTGGATTTGTCGGGTATCATTCAGACTCTTACGCGTTACAACTTCGATATCAAGGCAACCTATATGGACCAGACTCCCCTGAAAAGTCTGATTGACGATCGCTTTGATCAGTTTATGCGCTATATGAATACTTAAACCATTTCCGGATGAGAATTGCCCTTTTTGGATGGACCATCGGACCCATTTTTTACGACAGCATGCATCGGCTCGTGGAGATTTTGCACCTTCATCAGGCTGAAATTCTGGTATATGCCCCTTTTCTGGAATTTCTTCAGCAAGAGGCAGGCATAGATCCGGGTGAGATTCAGATATTTTACTCAGACAAGGAGTTGGTAGAAGTCGATTTTTTTCTGAGTATCGGGGGGGATGGCACTTTTTTGGAAGCCATCACCTTTGTGCGCGATTCCGGAATTCCGATGGTTGGGATCAACAGTGGCAGGTTGGGTTTTTTGGCCGATATTGCACAAGCCGAACTGGAGTTTTCCATTGAACAGCTTTTTGCAGGTAAATTTATTTTACAACCGCGCTCGCTCTTGAAACTGGAAAACGAATTTGGCCATTTTTCCAACTTCCCCTATGCCTTGAATGAATTTACGGTGCACAAGCAGGATTCGTCCCAGATGATCACGGTTCACGTAGAAGTTGGGGGAGATCTTTTGAATACCTATTGGGCCGATGGCTTGATCGTCTCCACACCTACCGGAACTACTGCCTATTCATTGAGTGTAGGCGGACCAATCATTACGCCGGGGTCTGCCAATTTTGTGATTGCACCTATTGCTCCGCACAACCTGGCCATTCGTCCTGTTGTGATTTCAGATTCCGAAGTGGTTACACTTTGGGTAGAAGGACGCGGTGGAAGATACATGGCTTCTCTTGATTCACGATCGGCCCCTTTCGATACGGATATGGTTTGGAAAATCAGCAAGTCGGACTTCCACATCAACGTCCTGAAATTTGAAAATCAATCATTTTACGAAACCCTGCGAAAAAAATTGCTGTGGGGTGCCGATAAAAGAAATTAAAGTTCCCTTTTGAAGCTATTTTTTGACTGTTTAAGGTTCTTTAAAATAAATTTACGAGGGTTTCTATTACCTTTGCCACCAATGGATGGCATATTTTGATCAGAACTTGAGATACATTTTTACCCATAACGATCCTTCAGCCTGTTTTGCAAAAAAATTGCTGATCACTGTGTTGGTGCTTTTCTGCTTTTTTTCGGCTCGTCCGCAAAAATCGGCAGATATGGGCATCCGCATCGGTGCGGCCGTTTATTGGGGGGATCTTCAGAATGTTTCTTACGGAAAGCAGATCACCCCCCTCTATGGAGTACTCGGAAGATGGAATTTCAACAGAAGAATGTCCATCAGGGGGCAATTGATCACAGGGAACCTGCAATCGGAAGGTACCTTCCCGGGAGTGAATCTGGCAGAACCTTCCTCAAAAGTTATGCTTCCAGTTGGAGGTGTCTCAACCGAACTCTACCTGAAAAAATCAGATGATTCCTTCAATTTCAAACGCTCCATTCAGACCTTTGAAACCATCTTCGAATTCAATTTCATGGATTATAAAATGGGCAGTACTGTCAAGGACCGATTTACGCCCTTTCTTTCTATGGGTTTGGGCGTTTTCTATTCCCGTGCTCCCCGGCAGGGGACCCTGGTACTGATGCCACAACCGGTTACAGACTATCCCTATCCCGCTTATTTGCCCACCCAGAGCTTGTATGCACCCTTGCTGGACAAGAACTCCAACAAAACAAATGATGCAGATGCCCTGGCCCCCATCATCCCAATAGGATTTGGCTTCAAGTACAACCTGACCAAACGTTTGGGAATGTGTATGGAGTTGTGCGTAAGGAAGACCTTCACGGACAATATTGACAATCTGAAGGATCCGAAGCGGTTTCAGAATGCTGAAGCGATGACTTCCTACCCGGCTCAATTTGCTCCGAGTGTTTTTGTGAACAACGACTGGTATGCCTCCCTGCATCTTTCCCTGCACTGGCAGGTATGGGCAGATAAGGGAGTTTGCAAGGTGAACGATAAAAATGTAAAGAAAAGTGCATTCTAAAGAGCTGAAATTAAATAAAATACCACAGCACGTGGCCATTATCATGGATGGCAACGGCCGTTGGGCCGAACAGAATGGTTTGGACCGGATTTTTGGTCACAAGGAGGGCGTGGAAGCTGTCAGATCTGTCGTCGAGGGTGCGGGTGAAATAGGTATCGAGTATCTTACACTTTACGCTTTCTCAACGGAAAACTGGAATCGTCCGAAAGAAGAGGTCAACGCCTTGATGGGACTGTTGGTACACGCCATTGTGGCCGAAACGGATAACCTGCATAAAAACAATGTTTCCCTGCGAACCATTGGGGATATTGCTTCACTACCTTTAGAAGTGCAACGGAATCTTGACGGTGCCATCGAAAAAACCGCTGCCAATACCGGGCTTCGTCTGGTACTGGCACTTAGCTATTCCGGACGTTGGGAGTTGGTCGAAGCGGTTAAAAAAATAGCAGATGAGTTAAAAAATGACAAAATTGTCAAAAGTAGCATCAATGAAGAGTTGATTGGAAAATATCTTCCTACATTTGGCCTGCCTGATCCTGAACTGCTGATTCGTACCGGCGGAGAATTCAGGGTCAGTAATTTTCTTCTTTGGCAGATCGCCTATACTGAGCTCTATTTTACGCAAAAGTTATGGCCTGACTACCGCAAAGAGGATCTTTTTGAGGCAGTTAATGATTTCCAAAGAAGAGAGAGACGCTTTGGAAAAACTAGTGAACAAATTAGAATCTGACATGGTCAAAAGAGTTGTATTAATATTTCTGGCTTTATTTCTTGGTGCGCAGTTGTATGCACAAACAGTGGCCGACAGTACCAATTTTTCCGTTTTCTACGACAGTCCGAAGCACTACAAGCTGGCTGGGATTGAAATAAGCGGTATCAGATTCCTGGATACGGAGGTTTTGAAAGGACTTTCCGGATTAAATATTGGGGATGATATTACAATTCCCGGTGACATGGTTACTTCTGCTTTAAGAAAATATTGGAAACAGGGACTCTTTTCGGATGTCAAGATTTCAGCTACAAAAATCAAGGGCGATCAGGTATGGTTGAATATATTCCTGCAGGAAAGGCCCCGCCTTGCTGCCAAAAATTACCATGGTGTTAGCAAGAGTGAAAAGGAAGACATTGAAAAGCAGGTGATGATGCTGATTGGCGGACAGGTGACGGACAACCTGGTGAATACAGCCCAGCGCCAGATTCTTAGCTTTTACCAGGGGAAAGGGTTTTACAATACAGAGGTGAATATTGTTCAAAAAGATGATACCACCAAACAAAATCAGCTGGTGCTTGACATCTCTGTCAATAAAAAAACGAAAGTAAAAATCAGCTCTATTGAATTCGTCGGAGCAAAGAAATTGAGTGCCTTTTCTTTGGAGAAGTCCATGAAAAAAACCAAGGCAAAGAAACTTATCAACTTTTTCTCCTCCAAGAAATTTCTCCAGGATAAGTTCGATGAAGACAAGATCAACCTCATCAAGAAATACAATGAAAACGGTTACCGGGATGCCATCATCGTAGCAGATTCCATTATCAAGGATACTGCACGGAATACCGTGAGGCTGAAATATTGGATTGACGAGGGTGAACGTTACTACATCCGGAATATCCGATGGGTAGGAAATACGGTTTTGACCGATGTTCAGCTCTCCCGGGTCCTTGGGATCAAGAAAGGTGATATCTTCGACCAGAAACTTCTGGACAAACGTCTCACGGAAGACGATGATGCGGTTTCGAATCAATACCTGAATACAGGTTACCTCTTTTTCAACCTCAATCCGGTTGAAGTCAAAGTAGAAAATGACTCCATTGATTTTGAGATGCGAATTGTGGAGGGGTCACAGGCCACCATCAACAACATCGGTATCAAGGGAAATACCAAAACCAATGAGCACGTTGCGCGCCGCGAGTTATATACCCGTCCTGGCCAGCTGTTCAGCAAGGAAAATATCATACGTTCGGTTCGTGAACTATCCCAGATGGGTCACTTTAACCCGGAGGCCATCAAGCCGGATGTGGTTCCCCATCCCGAAGACGGCACAGTTGACATCAACTATGAGCTTGAGGAGCGGGCCAATGACCAGGTAGAGCTCTCCGGCGGTTGGGGTGCCGGTATGTTCGTCGGCACCGTGGGTTTGAAGTTCTCCAACTTCTCTGTCAGGAATATAGGCAACAAGAAGGCCTGGAGACCACTTCCTACCGGGGATGGCCAGACCCTCTCCCTGCGTGCCCAAACAAACGGTTCCTACTATCAGTCCTATAGTTTCTCCTTCACGGAACCCTGGCTTGGTGGAAAGAAACCCAACTCCTTCACCTTCTCCGTTTACTACTCCCTTCAGACCAGTGGCAATAGTGCCTACAACTACGGATCTAGCAGTATGTACGGAGGAAGCAGCCTTTATGGCGGCGGTTATGGTTCAGGTTATGGCTCAGGGTACAATCAATACACCTATGACATTACCCAGAAGATGGGTGTTGTTGGTGCCTCCGTTGGACTTGGATACCGTCTCAAAAGACCCGACAACTACTTTACCCTATACCACGAATTGTCTTATCAAAGGTATATTCTGAATAACTGGCAATATTTCATGTTCCAGAATGGTACTTCCAATACGGTGGCCTTCAAAACGGTTTTTGGAAGAAACTCCACGGATAGTCCGCTTTATACCCGCAGGGGATCCAACTTCTCCTTCTCTCTGGCCCTGACGCCTCCGTTCTCGCTCTTCTCCGGCAAAGACTACAGCAGTACCTCGATGACTACCGAAGAGCGGTACAAATTGATAGAATACCACAAATGGGCATTTAAAGCAGATATTTTTACTCCTTTACAAGGCAGACAGGATGCAAAACTCATTCTGAGAACAAAATTTGAGTCAGGCCTTTTGGGGTATTACAACAAATATGTACGTTCACCATTTGAATCCTATAAATTGGGCGGCGACGGTATGTCGGGCTACAGCTCTTATGGTAGTGAATACATCGGCTTGCGCGGTTATGAAAACAACTCTTTGACACCTTCCCAGGGAGGTAACATCTATGAGAAAATTACGATGGAACTGCGTTATCCGATCACACTCTCGCAGTCTGCTACGATTTATGGATTGGGCTTTCTCGAGGCTGGTAATGCGTGGTATGATCTGTCGGATTATAATCCATTCAGCATCAAGAGATCTGCAGGATTGGGTATCAGGATATTCCTCCCAATGTTTGGTTTGATGGGATTTGACTGGGGATATGGTTTCGATGATGGTTATACCAAAGGAACAGGTGGCAGTCAGTTCCACTTCATCATGGGACAGCAATTCTAGAATTTGACCCGAATTTAAAGGACAACTTTTTTTATAAAACGGACGAAGATGAAAAAGTTAATTTTAGTTGGATTCTTTTTTCTCCTTTGCATTACGGCAAGTTTTGCGCAAAAGTATGCGTTTGTGGATACCGACTTCATTCTTGGGAAATTGCCTGCGTATGTTGCAGCCCAGGAGCAACTGGACAAGCTTTCGCAGAAATATCAGAAAGAGGTGGAGACCCTTCATGCCGAGCTGGATCAGATTTACAAGGATTATCAGGCGGAAGTCGTTTTGCTTTCTCAAGATATGAAGAAAAAGCGGGAAGAACAGATAGTCAACAAGGAGAAA
Organism: uncultured Bacteroidia bacterium; assembly: GCA_903854235.1. Taxonomy (GTDB): domain Bacteria; phylum Bacteroidota; class Bacteroidia; order Bacteroidales; family Prolixibacteraceae; genus CAINVV01. The sequence continues at coordinate 7,263 of CAINVV010000074.1, forward strand.
GAATACAAACGGCTTCAGCGACAATATTTTGGACCCGATGGTGACCTCACGAAAAAGCGGGAATCACTGGTGAAACCGATACAGGATGACGTGTTCAATGCCATCCAGACCATTGCAGAACAAGGTGCCTATTCCATGATCTTTGACAAGGCCGGGAGTATGACGATGATCTATACCAATCCCAAATTTGATTTGAGTGATCAGGTATTGCAAAAACTTGGATATAAGAATTAAAATTATAATTTTGCTGCATAAAAATTAAATCAGATTGATCATGAGACATTTATTAAGTGTTATAACATTTTCTCTTCTTTTGTTTGTTGGGGCTACTGCTTCAGCTCAGACTTTGAAATTCGGTCACATTGATTTTCAGGGCTTGATCTCAACAATGCCGGAACGTGATGTTGCCCAGAAAGCAATGGCTAAAATGCAAGCCGACCTGGAGTCCCAGTTGAGCGTGATGCAAAAGGAGTACCAAACGAAGGGTCAGGAGTATGTTGCCTTGGTAAAACAGGCCAACATTACCGATGCAATTCGTCAGGCCAAGGAAGCCGACATTCAGAGTTTGCAAGAGAGAATTACCACTTTCCAACAACAGGCACAGGAGAATCTCCAGAAGGAGGAGACCAAACAATTCCAGCCAGTCGTTGAGAAAGCCCGGAAAGCCATTGGCGAAGTTGCCAAGGAACAAGGGATGTTGTATGTTTTTGAAGTCAACAACGTACTCTACTTCAACCCTACACAATCTACAGATATGATGCCTTTGGTGAAAGCCAAACTTGGTTTGAAATAAGCCACATTGATCTGAAAAATAAAGGGGGCACTGTAAAGTGCCCTTTTTTTATGTCTGGAAAGACCAATTTACCCAAATAATGCGTAGTTTCGAACGTTAAATTTTTTGTATGCCTGTTAACTACCAACCAATTGGTGTATTTGATTCCGGATATGGAGGCCTGACTATTTTCAGGGAGTTGCTAAAAGAGCTACCTGAATACGATTACCTCTATCTTGGCGACAATGCCAGAAATCCATACGGAAACAGATCTTTTGAAGTAGTCTATGAATATACCTGGCAGGCTGTCAGTCAGTTGTTCGAAAGGGGATGCAGACTGGTCGTGCTGGCCTGCAACACTGCCTCCGCCAAAGCCCTGCGTAACATTCAGCAAAAAGAGCTACCGGCTTTCTATCCCGACAGGAGGGTGCTTGGTGTGATCAGACCCAGCGTGGAGATGATTCCGGAAATGACCAAAACCGGACATGTGGGGATACTGGGTACCGTTGGAACAGTCCTGTCGGACTCCTATCCATTGGAAATTGCCAAAGTGTCGCCTTTTAGCCCCATTACTGTCGTGCAGGAGGCTTGTCCGATGTGGGTGCCCATAGTGGAAAATAATCTGATTGAGAGCCCCGGAGCCGCCTATTTCGTGCAACAGAACCTTGCATCACTTTTTTCCAAGGATCCAAGGATCGACACGATCATTCTAGGATGTACCCATTATCCGCTGCTTTCCGGTTTAATCAGTAAGTACCTGCCGGTAGGTGTGCATTTGCTGGATCAGGGTCCGGTAGTGGCAGGGAAGCTGAAAGATTACTTGTTTCGCCATCCCGAAATGGAGGAAGTTTGTTCCAAATCCGGAGGGCGTGAATATCTAACGACTGAATCTACTCGCAATTTTGATCAGTTGGCCAATCTGTTTCTGGGCAAATCTGTCGTTTCACAACACATCAAATTGGGATAAATAATGGTGGGGTATTCTGCAGAGACACCCTATTGGGCCTCTCTAACACAAGTTTCCATTTTTTCCGCATTTTCCTCCAAAACCTTCAGGTAACAAAACTGTGATAGCGTTCGATCCTTGTTGTGTCCGGGATAGGCAATTTTATAGTAGGTATCTCCGTTGAGGTAATCAGAGAGAAACCTTATAGTTTGTTCCCATACCATGTAACGGCAGGAATAGACCAGATTCTGTTTTTCCAGTGTAGTCAGAAAGCTTTTGCTCTCTGAGAGGTATCCCCGCACAAAAGCATCAAAATAATCCATTTTGAAACTGATCTTTTCCAAATTCTGTTCGTCTTCTGCAGCGCTGTTGCAGAGGGTACGAATCGCATCTCCAAAATCAAAGAGGACGGTTCCCGGCATGACCGTGTCCAGGTCAATGATGCACAAAATGTGGCCATCCTGATCGTACCGGATGTTGTTAATCTTGGTGTCATTGTGCGTGATCCGCAGCGGTAATTTCCCCTCATCCAGCCATTGCTGTATGTTGAGCATGCTTTCAGCTCTTTCAGTCAGTTCGTCGATTACCTGTTGCATTTCACTGCACCTGTTCGCTTTGTTGGCGGAGATGGCTTCCTTGAATTGTTGGTACCGAAATTTTCCGTTGTGGAAATTGGGGATGGTATCAATCAGTTTGGTGCCATCCAGATCGGATAGTTGAAGTTGAAATTTTCCAAAAGCATTTCCAGAACTGAAAGCTTGTTCTGGGTAGGATACCTCCTCAATGCCATTTGAATCCCTGATGTAAAAAAAGAGCGTCCAGAAATTTCCCTCCTCATCCCTGACGAAGTATTGCCCATCCCCGGCAGGGAGATATTTCATGACCTTCCTGTCGGGCTCGGGTTCTCCTGCTTTTTCAAGCTTTGTGCGGATGTGGTTCGTTACCAGCAAAATATTGTTTACCATCCCAGGAACATCCTTGAAGATCTGGTGATTCTTCCTTTGAAGAATGTAATCAGGAACCTGGTCTCCAACGGTCCCGATCAGGTAGGTATCGTTGATGTGGCCGTGACCGAAGGGTTTCCACTCCAAAACCTGCTCACTGCGCGCAAAGCGCGAGAATAAGTATTTTATAGCTTGATCATTCATAAAGTTATGATTTGATGATGAAAATACCAATATGTTGTAAGGGAGGTAATTCAGAAATGGTTTCTGTCATCTTACCAAAGCCGCTGGGGATACACGCCTTCCCGGATAAGTTGCGCAATTTTTCCGATGGTAATGGGCTTGTCTTCGATATAAGTTACTCCAAACCAAGGTGAATCACATTCTATGACTTTCGTCCGGATGTTCCCGTTAACGATGTTGTCGTTGATTAGCAGCGGAATGTAGTATTCTGATTTCAGTTCCTTACCGTGGTCGGCCAAAAATTGGGAAAATCCGCTGGTAAGGTAGCCAAAAATATTTGGTTTGAGTCCCCAGAAGTTCATAGATACGGGACTTTTGGGATCAAGTGGAGTCCTGTCTTCCTCCTCATAAAAAAAGATTCCATCCGGCTCCCCTTTGATTTTGGTTCGCTCAACCACGGTGGTCAGATATCCGTCGGTGTCGGTGGCACAAACTCCCCTGGAGACTGTTCCATGTTCCGACAAGGTGTTTTCTACGTTGTAGCCTATCATGGAATACTCGCTGTCATCAGTGGAAGAGTTTAGGAAATCTGCCATGGCGGCATAAGCTTTCCTACCGTAGAAATCGTCCGCATTGATAACAGCCATGGGTTCATTCGCCAAGCCATCGGCCATCCACAAAGCGTGGGCAGTTCCCCAGGGTTTTTCTCTTTCGGGAGATAATTTAAAACCAGCGGGAAGTTTATCCAATGCCTGGTATGCATATTCGACAGTGATCAGTCCTTTCAGTTTTGCATCAAAGCGTTCCTTAAAGGCAACTTCGAAATCGCGGCGGATGACGAAGATCACTTTGCCAAATCCGGCCCGAATCGCATCGAAGAGTGAGTAGTCGATGATTGCTTCCCCGTTGGGCCCAACTTCGTCCAATTGTTTCAATCCTCCATAACGGCTGCCCATTCCGGCAGCAAGTATGATCAGCGTGGGTTTCATTCGTATAAAAAGTTGTTAAATGATTAAATTCAGTAAATGTTCATGAATGACGCAAAAGAATTTGACGGCTTTTTGAGGGCATAATCCCTGTTCGATTCTAAATAATTTTATTGATAGAAATTTATTTTAGTGGGGTGGTTACTCCTTGTACCATCCCGAATAGGTATGGTAGTTGGCGGCAATCCTGTTGATCTCTCCTTCTATCAGCTCAGGACTGATCTCCTTGATTTTTCTTGCCGGAGATCCGGCATAGACAGTGCCTGTTTCAACGACCGTACCTTTGGTTACCACGGCACCGGCCGCTACGATCGAATTGCTTTGAATGACTGCATCATCGAGTACAACGGCATTCATTCCGATCAACACGTGATCGTGGATGGTACAACCGTGTACGATGGCTCCGTGCGCAATGGAGACATTGTTGCCAATGTTGGTGGGAGATTTTTCAAAAGTGCCGTGAATGACGGCATTATCCTGTATATTAACGTTGTTGCCAATCTTGATGTAATTGACATCACCCCTTAAAACGGCACCAAACCAAACACTGCAATTGTCTCCCAAAAGGGTATCTCCTATGATAACGGCATTTTCGGCCAAAAAACAATTGGTTCCCAGTTGCGGAGTTTTTCCCAGCAGCGTTTTAATGATGGCCATTTTCTAAAAAAGTTTAATTTTGTGGTTCAAAAGTAGCAAATAATTATTTCAACCCTATGTCAATTGAAACAAAAGTGATTGAACTTGAAGAGGTATCGATTCGGTTTTCGGGCGATTCGGGTGATGGCATGCAGCTCACCGGTACCCTGTTTTCTGATACATCCTCCCTCCTGGGAAACGACATCTCCACCTTCCCCGATTATCCTTCTGAGATTCGTGCCCCGCAGGGAACAGTTGCAGGCGTGTCTGGTTTCCAGATCCAGTTTGGAAACAAGAAAGTGAGCACACCAGGTGATTTGGCCCATGTCCTGGTGGCCATGAATCCGGCTGCCGTAAAAGCCAATGCCAAATTCATGATGCCCGGCGGGACCATCTTCTATGATTCAGATAGCTTCACCCAAAAGAATTTCGAAAAGGCCAAGTTTAAGACAGATGATCCATTTACGGAGCTTAACCTTCTGGATTTCAAAAAAGTGCCTGTTCCCATAACACAGTTGACAAGGGAGTCCTTGATTGACCTTGAGATTGACAATAAGAGTATCCTCAGAAGCAAGAACATGTTTGCACTGGGCTTAATCTGCTGGGTATTCAGCCGTCCGCTGGATTATATTGAAACTTATCTAACCAAGAAGTTTGGAAAGAAGCCGTTGGTGCTCGAATCCAACCTGAAAGTACTGCATGCCGGTTACAACTATGCATGGAACCTGCAACACATGACTCCAAGATACGTGGTACATCCGGCTCCCATCGAAAAGGGGCTGTACCGGAACATCAACGGAAACCAGGCTACGGCCTGGGGTCTTCTTGCTGCTTCCGAAAAAGCCGGACTGGAGCTTTTTATTGGTTCCTATCCCATCACACCTGCCACAGAAGTTCTGCAGGCACTCGCCGAAAGAAAAGATCTTGGGGTGAAGAGTTTCCAGGCAGAAGATGAAATAGCCGGAATTTGCACTTCCATCGGTGCTGCATTTGCCGGTGATCTGGCCGTTACCTCTACCTCCGGTCCCGGTTTTGCCCTTAAATCCGAAGCACTTGGATTAAGTGTCATTGCCGAATTGCCACTAGTCGTTGTGAATGTACAGCGAGGTGGTCCATCCACCGGACTTCCTACCAAGACGGAACAGTCCGATCTGCTTCAGACGTTGTATGGCAGAAACGGAGAGAGCCCTGTGGTGGTCATTGCCGCCTCTACTCCTTCCGACTGCTTCCATTATGCCTACATGTCGGCAAAGATCGCTTTGGAGCGGATGGTCCCTGTGGTGCTGCTGACAGATGGCTTTCTAGGGAACGGTACAGAGCCCTGGAAAGTTCCTACGATGGCCGAATTGCCCTCCATAACACCAAGAATCGCGAAAGACGCCGCAACATTTAAACCCTACCAGCGGGATCCAAAGACACTGGCACGCGAATGGGCCTTCCCGGGGATGGAAGGATTCCAGCACAGGATAGGTGGACTCGAGAAGGACGAAGCAGGCAACGTGAGCCACGATCCTGCCAACCACCAGTTGATGTGCGAAATCAGAAGAGACAAGGTCGAGGCTGTAGCAAATATGTTGCCCCCGCTTGAAGTAGTGGGAGAGAGCACAGGGGATCTGCTGGTTGTTGGTTGGGGAGGAACCCTTGGCCATCTGGACACTGCCGTCCGCGAACAGCAGGCCAACGGAGCGAAGATCAGCCTGGCCCACTTTAATTACATCAAACCGCTTCCTTCCAATACGGCAGAGGTGTTTGCAAACTACAAAAAAATCGTCGTCTGCGAATTGAACCTTGGTCAATTCGTGGGTTATTTGCGCGATAAAATGCCACAATTCAAATACTCCCAGTTTAATAAAGTTCAGGGACTTCCCTTTACCATCCACGAACTTTCAGCTCAATTTTTAAAACTAATAGAGGAATAATCATGCAGGATACATTGAACTATACGCTCAAGGACTTCAAAAGCGAAAGCGAAGTCAGATGGTGTCCGGGATGCGGCGACCACGCCGTATTGAATGCCGTTCAGAAAGCGATGGCCAATCTGGGCATTCGCCACGAAGATTTCGCCGTTATCTCCGGAATCGGATGTTCTTCCCGCTTCCCCTATTACATGAGTACCTTCGGGTTTCATACCATTCACGGCAGGGCGGCAGCCATTGCCTCGGGGGTAAAATGCGCCAATCCTAAATTGACAGTTTGGGAAATAACCGGAGACGGTGATGCCCTTGCCATCGGCGGAAACCATTTTATTCATGCCATCCGCAGAAACATAGATTTGAACATCATCCTCTTCAACAACAAAATCTATGGATTGACCAAAGGACAATATTCACCCACTACCGACAGGGGTTTTGTTACTAAAACTTCGCCCATGGGTACCATCGAAGATCCTTTCGTACCCGGACAGCTCGTTCTTGGTGCCGGAGGTTCGTTTTTTGCGCGTTGCGTCGACAACAACCTGAAACACTCCCAGGAAATTTTTGAAGAGGCAGCCAAGTTCAAGGGCACCTCCGTGGTAGAGGTGCTTCAGAATTGTGTGATCTTTAATGATGGCATTCACGAGACCATTTCTGATCCGAAAACCAGGGAAGAACGCCAGATTTTCCTCAAGCACGGCGAACCCATGATTTTCGGCAACAACCGCGACAAGGGCATCGTACTCGAAAAAGGCAAACTGCGGGTGGTACAAATTGGCGAAAATGGGGTGAATGCAGAAGATGTTCTGGTACACGATGCCATGGATCAGGATGGATTTCTGCACCAATCCCTCATTAACATGAAGTATCCCGACTTCCCTGTAGCCATGGGGGTCATTCGGGCAGTTCCTTCCAAAGTATACAATGAAGCCATGGAAGCCCAGATCGTTGAGGCAAAATCTAAATCAAAAATCAGTTCTGTCGATCAGCTTCTCTCCAGCGGAAATACCTGGAGGGTGGAATAGATAGATATGAGATATGAGATAAGAGATAAGAGACGACTTTGATGAAGCGTCTCTCCTTTTTTTGGAGCCAAATGCCCTACTCTAGTATCTCATATCTTATATCTTAAAAGGGCTCCTCTCGGAGCCCTTGTCTATTAAAGTAGTGTGTAACCTTGTCTGTATTCGTAGTGCATCATCTTGGTGGCAGCACCGTCGGTGTCGTCCACGAAAAGTTGCTTGGAAGGATCCCATTTGATGGTACGTTTCAGCTGGCAGGCAATGTTGCCGAGGGTACAAACCGTACAACTGCTGTGACCAACCTCGACCGGAACGGCAGGATCCTTGTGGCCGCGAACTGCTTCCACAAAATTGACCTGGTGGGGAATACTTGTTTCGTAGGAACCTTTTACCTCTTCCTTCTTGGCGGGCATCAGTTTGGCATCGGATGCATTGAAATAACCACGGGCTACTTCTATCCAGCCGTTCTTGCCCCAGAATTTAACCCCCTTGGTTTTCTTTTCATCGAAAGGTTCTGAAGTCATCACAACTCCGTTGGCATATTTGAAAGTCATGTATTCGGTGCCATCCCCGATGGGAGAAATTTCTACCGGACCATTTTTATCCATCTTCAAGCCCCATTGGGCAATGTCGAACATATGTGCACCCCAGTCGGTGGTAAAACCGCCACCCATCTCTGTGTACCAGCGCCAGGCACCCCAGATTTTCTCATCTTCTTCAGGATCCAGTTTGATTGGCGGATCGAGTTCGTTGTTAAAATGAATCTTTGCAGGGAGTGAACCCAGCCACAAATCCCAGTTCAGATCTGCAGGAAGTGGTTGCTCAGGCAGATCGTATGGTTTTGGAGGGGCTCCGACATAGGCATTTACTTTTTCAATTTCGCCGATGGCTCCGGTATGCACCAGGTTGATGGCATACTGGAAATTGGCATCTGACCGCTGCATGCTGCCAATACCCAAAATACGGTTGTTCTCGCGTACACATTTGACCAATTCCTGGCCTTCCTTGATGGTGAAAGTCATGGGTTTTTCAAGATAAACCTCCTTACCGGCCTTCAGGGCAGCAATGGCGATCCTGGCGTGGGAATGATCCGGAACGGCAATGACAACTGCATTTACATCGGGATTCTTGAGCAGGTCTTCAAATTTTTCGTAGGTGACCACATTTGCTTTCTTGCCACTCTTGGCATAAAAAGCGGTGACGCGTTTTTCGAATCTTTTGCGTTTGATGCCGTAGACATCACATCCTGCAACAACTTCAACACCCGGAATTTGAATAAATCCGTTCATCAGGAACATGGATTGCCTGCCCATCCCAATAAAACCCAGACGAACATCTGCTTTGGGCTCTGATGGTTTTGTCTGACAGCTTGTTACAATGCCCGGTATGAGTGCAACACCCGCTGCACCCATCATCGAGGTTCCGAAAAAGGAACGTCGGTTTAGTTTTTTAGTTTGATTTTCTGACATGGTTTTGGATAATGTTTAGAAATAATCTTTAAAAATAACGATTTTTTTTGCAACATATCCTCCATTTCGCCGTTCAACCCATAGTTATCAGTTGATTTGTGATTTTTTTTGTCAGACCATTCCGGCGAAGGGAGGAGCAGTACCTGTAATTATTTGCTAGTAGCAATTATATTTAGTAAACTTTAAACTACCATGAATATTAACAGCTCATTCGACTCCAGGGAACCATTCGAGAATTTTTTGGAGGATTTTCGTACCAGAAGCCGCCACGCATATCGCGTTCGTGCTGACATTGACCAGCTTAGCACCAACAGGGGAATGCCTCCCTTTGTGATGCGGGAGGTGATGTCAGGTAATCCACTGTCGGTCAATATTCCCGAACAATATGGAGGTAGAGGTGGAAAGGTGGAGGAGATTCTGGCGCTGCTTTCGGCCGCTTCCTATGAATCCTTAGCACTTTCGCTCACCCTGGGCATTAATTCAGCACTTTTTCTGCAGCCGCTCGCCAAATATGGTTCAGAAGAGGCAAAGTCGGCAGTCTTTGAACGCTTTATGACAGCACAGAACATGGGCGGACTGATGATTACCGAGCCGGGACATGGCAGTGATGCTTTGAATATGCAGACCTCTTTTACCTCCGATGGAGATAGCTACAACATCAAAGGGACCAAGCATTGGGCAGGGTTGACAGGCTGGGCTGATTTCTGGCTGCTGACGGCACGCGAACAACTCAAAACCGGTGAATTGAAACGGGATATAGACTTTTTCCTGTGTGATGTGAATCAAGATGGTCAGCAAATTGTCGTAGAGGAGTTTTTTGACAACCTGGGTCTTTATCAGATTCCTTACGGACGTAACCGGGTAGATGTGGAAATACCCTCCCTGTACCGGCTGCAGCCTCATTCAACGGGGATCAAGCTGTTACTGGACCTTTTGCACCGGAGTCGCCTTCAATTTCCGGGCATGGCACTTGGATTCATCCAGCGGATGCTGGATGAGGCACTTGCTCATACCAGGGAGCGCTCTGTATCAGGAAAGCGACTGGTTGCCTACGATCAGGTTCAGCATCGTTTGACGGATCTGCAATCCTCCTTCACCATTGCTTCTGCCATGTGCGCCAGCAGCAGTAAAAAGGCCGGGATTGAAAATGATCTTTCGATGTGTGCCGTGGAGGCCAATTCGGTGAAAAGTTACGTCACCGATCTGATGCAGAATGCTGCACAATCACTCGTTCAACTGGTTGGCGCGAAAGCTTACCGGTTGAGTCACATCGGCGGTAGGGGCATTACTGACAGCAGGCCCTTCCAAATCTTCGAAGGATCCAACGATATGCTCTATTCCCAGATTTCGGATGCCATTGTCAAGCAGATGAAACAGGCCAAAGAGTCGAACCTCTTCAAATTTCTAAATAGCAATGATCTGACAGGTAAAGCAACCGGATATTTCAGGGAACTTCTTGATTTTAATCTGAATTTTGAATTGCCGCAACGCAAGATGGTAGAGCTGGGACAGGCGCTTTCGCGGATTATTTCCATGGAGATGGTCATCGATTTGGGCGAGAAGGGATTTCGCAACGATCTGGTAGAAAACAGTATTGCTACTTTACGAAAAGAAATTACTGCACTGATGGGTCATTTCAGTTTCTCTGTGCAGGCCAATCTGATCGAGGATTACCAGGAGAACAGTGTCTGGTATGCGATTGCAGGGAGGTAAACCTATACGGAATGGGTGAATGCCTGTGTGGAGACGCGTTATAGCGCGTCTCTAACCATCCACCAAACCATTTGTATATGGATCATTAAAATAAAACGGCTGCTTCAATCGAATTGAAGCAGCCGTCCTTATTTGTAATCAACTATTGACTAGTAACCGGTATTTTGTTTCAAAACGCCTGGTTCCAGATCGATCTGGGTCTGAGGAATTGGTTGATATTTGTCTTTCTCGTCGAAAGAAGCACCCTTCATCACGTCTGATCTGTTCCTGAGGTCAGCCTTTGCATAGGCATTCAGGGTAGCAGCCATAAAACCAGGAGTTGCTTTGTCCCAACGTCTCAGGTCGAAGAAACGCATACCATCGGTACCGAATTCCAAACGATTTTCCCATTGGATAGCCTTCATAGCCGTAGCCTTGTCCGCGAAAGCGGTATAGGTTCCAACTTTGTAATTGGCTGCAGGTTTGGTGAAATCTACGTACTGTTTCCAGGTATCTCCGTTGTTGATGTTTTGATCACCAAGGGTATAAAGACTAACTTTGCCCATTACAACTTCTTTTCCTGCTCTGACACGGATCATGTTGACATATTTCAGTGCTGTGGCAAGATCATTTTCGGAAGCGGCTACTTCGGCTCTCCACAAAAGAACGTGGCTCAAGCGCAGGTAACGCCAGTTGTTGGCACAGATACCAGTCTGCCAGCCAGTGGTGGTAGACAGGGTATTGCGTTCTGATTTGTAGAAGAAAGTTTTCTCGGCTGTTACATAAGGTCCGCCCCAAGATTGGTCGCGAATCCAGTCAGCACCACGCATGATACCCCAATCCATGTAAGGAAGACCGCGGCGACCCATTGTAAAGTCGATACGTGGATCCAGAAGGTCGGTTGCAGGAACAAATGCATCTTTGGAGGCAATGCCTTCGTCGTTTTTCAGGTCAACATCGTTGAAGGTATCAAACAAAGGCAATCCGTTTGGATCAACCTTGAAGGCATTGGCAAGGTTCTGTTTTGGTTGGTGAAAACCGCAGCAGAAGCCCAATTCAGGAGCATAGGGAGCGTTCAGACCAATACCCATTTCACCATTCAGTGATTCGCTGATATCGTTTACGTTGCGCTGAACTTCAAAAATAGACTCACTGTTGTTGTTGGTAGCGATCCGGTAGTTGTCGAAGAACTTGGCAGCCAGTGAGAATTGGCCACTGTTGATGATGTTGTCGAGCAGTGGTTTTGCACTGGCATAATCCAGTACCTGCATGTAAGCACGGGCAGCAAGAGCCATGGCGGCATACTTGGTGGCACGGCCAACTTGTGACTGGGTGGCTGGAAGATTGGCAGCTGCAAAGGCTAGGTCATCCTCGATGAATTTCAGAACTACACCGGCTGCATTGTCATTTGAGATGGTATTGGCAACATCCACTTTGTCTTCGGGGATCAATGGAATCTTGTCACCAAAAACCAACCAGGATTCGAAATAGTACAATCCCCTCAGGAAGCGGGCTTCAGCTTTTAATTCTGTGGCTGTAGCAGCTGGAAGAGAAGTTGTTTTGGCAATAATATTCAACACAATATTGCAACGGTTGACACCCATACCAATGTTCAATATCCATTTGTCTGCGGGATAGTTATTGGTGGTGGATACTTCCCAACGTTCGATTTCATTGATTGGAATCTGGTCACCAACATACGAACCCTTGGCAGCATCGTCAGATGCAACTGAACCATAGGTCCAGTTGGTAATGGAGGCACCCCAGGATACGGTCCATAAAGCTGATCCTTTGACCATACTGTATGCTCCTGTCAACAGGGCGTTCACGCCGCTTTCGCTGTAAAATACATCTTCGGAAGTCGATCCAAGCGGCTTTTTATCCAAAAATGAATTTGAGCAAGAATAAGTTATGGCCAGTAAGAAGCAGGTAGCCACTATAATTGATAGTTTTTTCATATTATTCTTTTGTTTAATATTAATAATGTTGATGATAGATTACAGACCGAGTGTGACACCAAATGTAATCTGACGGGCAGTTGGCCAGGAACCCTGATCTACGCCCATGGACATACCGGATGAATCGAGTTCAGGATCAAGACCTTTGTATTTGGTGATCGTGAACAAGTTGGTAGCCTGGATGTAAAGGCGAAGACTTTTGATCTTCACTTTGTCAAGGGTGGATTGTGGCACGGTGTAACCGAGTCTCAAGGTCTTCAATCTAAGGAAAGAACCATCTTCAATAAAGGCGGTTGAAGCCTCTTGTGAGTGTGCAGCTCCATCAAGCATAGGGAATTTGGCCCCTGTATTGGTAGTAGTCCAGGTATTGTAGAGAGCGTCTTTGCTCAATCCACCTACGAACTGTCCGTAATCGATCCAGCGGCTTACATAGTTGATCATGTCGTTGCCATAACTTCCGTAGAAGAACATGTTCAGGTCGAAATTTGAATAGCCCAGGTCGATGTTAAGACCACCCGTGAATTTTGGATGAGGATCGCCAATGTAAGCACGGTCTTTGTCCAAAGTGATTTTGCCATCTCCATTCAGGTCTCTGTATTTGAAGTGACCTACCGTGGTATAGCTGTCAAATTGAGGAGCAGCTTTGGCTTCAGCAGCAGTCTGGATGATTCCGTCTGCAATCAAACCATAGAACATAGGATAGGCCTGTCCGGTTGTGGCACGGGTATATTCTACCTGGCGCAGGGAATAACCAACTACTTCACTCAGGTTGTTGGACAAGGAAACCACTTCGTTTTTGTAGTGTGACCAGGTGGCGTTAATCGCATAAGTCAATTTGCCGCCCATTAAGGTGTTGTGATAGCCAAGTTCAATGTCAATACCGGTATTTTTCATTTTGCCGATGTTAACAAAAGGAGGAGTTGCAATACCCATAGTCTGCGGTACGCTCAGGCGGTAAAGCATATCGGAAGTATTCCGCTGCCATACTGCAAGTGATGCTGTCAGTTTTCTGTCAAACATGGTAGCATTGGCTCCCAAGTCGAAGGTTTGTGTTGTTTCCCAGCTTACATCAGGGTTACCCTTTGTGGATGGTTCAAATCCTGCTACTGCAGAACCCGTTGTTCCGTTCAAATTATAGGCGGCAGTATATCCGTTGGTCCCAAAAGTAGAGTACATGTTGTATTCACCAATCTGGTCATTACCTGAAGTACCCCAACCTGCACGAATTTTTAACAGATCCAGCCATTTCTTTGAACTGGACATAAATGACTCCTTGCTGATTTCCCATCCTGCAGAAGCAGC
>CAINVV010000075.1 GCA_903854235.1 uncultured Bacteroidia bacterium
TCTAAGATTACAGTTTTACATATTGTACGGAATCCTGTTTATTGTTACCGTTTTGAGCATCCCTATTCTATATAGGAATATCCAGTCATTCATTGACCTTTTAAAAAATTTGTAATTATGCTGAGCGTCCTATTGATTCTATTGGCATCCCTCTTTTTTACCGGGATCATCATCCGGACCAAGAGTCTGGCTTCCGGCCGAAAAGGTCCCGGAATTTTACAGCCCATCCGGGATGTAGTCAGGTTGTTCCGCAAGGGAGTAGTTTACAGTGAAACGACCAGCTTCATCTTTCAGTTGGCTCCATCCGTTTATTTTGCATCGATTGTGATGGCCATGTTGGTCGTTCCTTTTGGCAGGACTGCCGGAGTACTGAGCTTCAGTGGCGATTTTATCTTTTTCGCCTATGTGCTGGCCTTGGGTAAATTTTTCAGCATTATTGCGGCTCTCGATACCGGCAGCAGCTTTGAAGGAATGGGCGCGAGCAGGGAGGCCCTCTATTCGATGTTTGCAGAACCTGCTTTTTTTATTTTGATGGGTTCACTGGCCTTGCTGTCGGGTCACACCTCTTTCCAGGAGATATTTGCCTCCCTTCATATCGGTTCACAGATCAGCTATGCGCTGGCAGCACTCGCCACCTTTGTACTGTTGATGATTGCCATGATCGAAAGCAGCAGAATGCCTGTTGACGATCCGAAAACCCACCTCGAACTGACCATGATTCACGAAGTGATGATATTGGATAACAGTGGCTTTGACCTCGGATTGATCCTAACTGCCGGCTACTTGAAGTTTGCCATCTACGGCGCATTGATTGTCAATCTATTTATTGGGGTTATCCCTTATCAATATGCCATCCCGGCATTTTTTGCCATTCAGTTTTTGATGGCAATTGCCATTGGGATGATCGAATCCTTTATGGCACGTTTTAGGATGAGTCACAATCCTCAGTTCATTGTGGTGCTTACCTCGGTTAGCCTGCTCATTTTCTTCGGGGTTCTGCTCATCCTTCAAAAATTTATCTAATCTAAAAAACGGTTTGCCCTATGATACATGTATTGTTGATCATCTTCATCATCACCCTGTTTTACATGGCCATTGCCAATAGGTTGATGACCTATATCAAGGTACTTGCCCTACAGGGGGTCCTTTTGTTTTTTGTAGTATTCATTCAGCTAAGTGAGATCAATCCAGTGAATCTTGCCTTGATTCTGCTCGAAACCATCGTATTCAAGTCGTTGGCCGTTCCGATTTTTCTAAGCTATTTGCTCAAACGAAACAACATCACCCGGGAAGCAGAGCCGTTTTTACCCAATTTCGTCTCGCTGGTTATCACTACCTCTATTGTTGTGGTCAATATTCTCATTGCAACGATGATCAAGGACGACCATCTGGACAAGATCTTCTTTGTCGTGGCACTATCTACCTTGTTCTTTGGTCTCTACCTGATTGCTACACGGCGAAAAATCATCACCCACGTAATGGGATATATGGTGATTGAAAACGGAGTTTTTGTGCTCTCGCTGGCCATTGGAAATGAGATGCCGATCCTGGTGAACCTGGGCATTATGCTCGATATTTTTGCCAGTGTGCTCATCCTTGGCATATTCATGAACAAGATTGGAGATGTTTTCAAGGATGTAGACGTTGATCAACTCAGTAATTTAAAAGATTATTAATTCAAACACCCGGAACAAATGGTTATTACCTATTTAGCAGGATCTGTCGCGGTTGTTTTAAGCCTCTTCTTCAGCAGAAACAAGCAGTTTGTCTATTCACTTTTAAGCTTGTTCCTTGTCTGGCAGATTTGGTTTACCTTTCAGGTATGCACCCATGCAGGAATCACGGATTCCGAATATTTCACCTTCGATTCCCTGGGAATACTGCTTTTGGTCACCCTTAGTATCATTGCCATTCCTGCCGCCATTCACAGTTACATTTACATTGAAAACCACGCAGAAACTCCGCGTTCCAGGTCCATCTACCTGGCTGCCCTGATTCTACTTATCATGGCCATCAGTGCCGGATACCTATCCAACCACATCGCCGTGACCTGGATTTTCACTGAAATCACTACACTGAGCGCCTCTGCCCTGATCTACCACCACCGGAACAAGCTGGCATTGGAAGGAACCTGGAAGTATGTTTTTATCTGTGCCATAAGCATTACCTTTATTTTCATCGGGATTCTCTTCCTAAGTCTGGCCTTGCAACACGCTGGTTCAGACAATCTCTCCTTCAGCAATCTACTGGCAAAGAGTCAGGAACTTAATCCGGTCTGGTTGCAGATGGCCTTCCTCTTTATTTTTACCGGATTCACCGCTAAACTTGGACTCGTACCGATGTTTACAGCAGGGATAGATGCCAAGGATACTGCTCCTGCACCGGCTGGAGCCTTGCTGGCTAGTGTCCTGATGAACCTGGGATTTGTAGGAATTTTCAGGTTTTACATTGTCATTGCCAATACGCCACTTTTGCACTGGGCCAAACTGGTAGTTGGAACGGCGGCATTCCTGTCGCTGTTTGTCGCCACCGTTTACATGCTGAAAGTGAAAAACATCAAGCGCATGTTCGCCTACTCCGGAATCGAGCACATGGGAATCGTAATGTTGGGGATAGCTGCCGGCGGAATCGGTTATTATGCTGCCATCCTTCACATCATTCTGCACGCATTCGTCAAATCGAGCCTGTTTTTTCAATACAATCAACTTTACAGGGTATTTCAGAATAAGAGCATCACCCACATCGGCAACTATTTCAAATACAATACCACTGGTGCAATGGTGCTGCTTCTTGGTTTCATCAGTTCTGCCGCAATGCCGCCTTCCGGCCTGTTTGTCAGTGAATTTCTGATCTTCAAATCCCTGTTTGATGCCAAGCAGATCCTTCTCCTGATCGTTGTATTATTGTTGCTTACCATGATAATCTGGGCATTTGGCAAAAATATCTTTAAGGTGCTGTTCCTTCCGGCGGAAGGATTTGATGATTCAAATGTTGTCAGAACCAGTCCGTGGGAGTCACTCTCCCAGTTTCTGCTGCTTGCTGCTGCCGTCTACCTGGGTTTGAACCCTCCGGTTGAATTTGTACAGCTTATTAAAGATAGTATCATCCTGTTACCCCATTGACCATGCAAACGCTCTCCATAAGAAACAATCAGGCTGTTCCGTTGTCAACCATACCGGAACTCAGTTATTCAGACTTTTTTGCTTTGAATACCAGATTGGTGGCAGAAAAACCGGAAAGGCATTGTGTAAGCTATTTTGGTTATCCGTTGAAGGACCGAGTCAAATTAATCTGTTGCATCGCGGACGATCAGGAGGGCTCCATTTTACTCTCCTCCTGCCTGGTGCTAGCTACCGACATTTTGCCCTCTTTCACGGCCATCCATTTTTGTTTTGAAAAATTCGAAAGGGAAATTCACGAAAATTTTGGATTGAAATACACAGATCACCCCTGGTTAAAACCAGTCCGATATGCCCAAAACAGGGCAGATAAAAATCAGACCATCGCCAATTACCCTTTCTATACCATAGACAGTGAAGAACTCCACGAGGTCGGTGTTGGTCCCATTCATGCCGGCGTGATCGAGCCCGGACATTTCAGGTTTATCTGCAACGGGGAACAGATCCTCCACCTGGAGATTCAGCTGGGCTACCAGCACCGCGGAGTTGAACAACTTTTTTTGAATCTGAAGGAGCTTAGACAACTGGCCACCCTCGCGGAAAATATTGCCGGGGATACTGCCGTGGGACATGGGGTCGCCTTTGCGCAAGTTTGGGAGAGTCTTTGTGCTTTCAAAACCACAAGAGAGATTGATTTTTCGCGGACCGTTGCACTGGAACTGGAACGGATTGCCATCCACACCGGCGACCTGAGTGCGCTGTGTACAGACATCGCCTATCAGCTTGGAAGTTCTGTATTCGGTAGACTTCGTACCCCAATAGTCAATTTTATGCAGGAATGGTGCGGAAACCGGCTTTCCAAAGGATTGATCCGACCAGGACTGAACAGATTTCCTCTCACCCCGGAACTGGCAGAAAGACTCCTCCAAATACTTGATATTTTCGAACCCGATTTCACTGAAATGAACAAGCAGTTGTTCAACCTACCGAGTGCACTCTCCCGCTTCGAGCGGACGGGTGTTGTATCCGTTGAAGATGCGACTTCCATTGGTGCAGTAGGTATGGCAGCAAGGACAAGCGGGGTATTCAGGGATATCCGAAGCAGTCATCCGAGCGGCTTGTATCCGGAACTTCAGCACGAAGTAAAAGTGAAACGGCATGGAGATGTCTACTCGCGTGTCCAGTTGCGGAAAAATGAGGTATTCCAATCGTTGGGTTACCTGCGTAAATTGTTGGCAGATCTTCCTGCTATCTGTGAAAAAGTAGCCTTGTCGGCTCCCGGAAAAGAACTTTTCAGCCTTTCACTGGTGGAAGGTTGGCGAGGAGAGATTTGTCATTGTGCCATTACCGGATTGAGCGGAGAACTGATCCAATACAAGATCAAGGATCCTTCCTTTCACAACTGGCTGGCATTGGCGCTTTCTGTCAGGAACAATGAAATATCAGATTTTCCGATCTGCAACAAGAGTTTCAACCTGTCGTATGCAGGGCATGATCTGTGAGCACTTGGAGCGTTGGGAAATTAAAAGTGAAAAGTGATAAATAAAGGAGGTAGTGCGGAAGAGTTTGTTTTTAGCGAATTTAAAAATCGAAATTCCAAAATCCAAAATTTTCGATTGGCTTAAATATCTTATAAAGTTGAATCTATGTTTAACAATCTTAAAATCTGGTATCATCAGGGAAAACAGTTTATTCCTGATGTAAGGAATGCCAAAGTCCCCGGAATTTTCAGGGGCAGGCCCATCATTACTTTGGAAAAAGTGGATGGAAAACAACTGGAAAATTGTTGTCCAACAAAGGCAATTTCCATCTCACCGGTATCCCTTGACCTTGGGAAATGTACCTTTTGCGGTGCGTGCGAGCGCCTATTCCCACAAAAAATTCGCTTTACAACAGATTACAAACTCGCCACCAACGTTCGTGACAGATTAATTATCAAGGAAGGTGAAGACAAAGCCATCGAATTAAACAAGGAGCTCATTCCTAAAGAGTTTCTCTCACTTTTTGGACGTTCGCTAAAATTACGGCAGGTTTCAGCCGGGGGTGACAACAGCTGTGAATGGGAACTGAACGCCGCCAACAACGTTCAGTTCGACCTGAGCCGGTTTGGGATTGAATTTGTAGCCTCGCCCCGCCATGCCGACGGGATCGTGATTACTGGTCCGATAACGGCCAACATGGCTCAACCGCTGCAAATATGCTATGACGCCACCCCTGATCCCAAAATGATTGTTTTATGCGGTACCGATGCCATCAGCGGCGGTATCTTTGAAGGCTCCCCTGCCCTGGACCGCAGTTTTCTGGAAAATCATAGGGTTGATCTCTACATTCCCGGTAACCCGGCGCATCCATTGACGATCATCAATGGTTTGCTGGCGCTGACGGGGAGAGCTGAGAAAGACTGAAGGACTGAAGGATTGGGAGAAATGAAGGAACAATTAGCAATTATAATCCTAAAATGATTGCTGGTTCAATATTTAGTATTTTACTGATATTTCGTGCTATTTTAACGCATTGTTACTATTAA
>CAINVV010000076.1 GCA_903854235.1 uncultured Bacteroidia bacterium
ATTCCGGAAATGATGAAACTTAGTCCAAACCTCCGGAACAAACTAAGCCTTGAAGCGATGCTCGGAGATGCCCTGAATGAGGACAAAAATCCCGAATGGCGAGATATTTTCAAGGATTCACCTGGATTTATGGACAAGATGGAAGAATTGAGTGAAATGCAGATGAAAGGGGCAGACATTTTTATGACCTCCTTTTCCAGCCTGAAAAGCTTTCCTTTCTTCAGTGAACTTACCAACTGGTTTATCCCATTTTATCCGCATCATCCGCAATTGCTGAGCAGTTCCTCTGCGGAGGACTTTGCAGACAACCAAAAACTATTCGACCTGTTGCTGAAAACGCCTGTTTTGTGCAACTCCGACAAATATTCCTTCTGTTTCAGCATGCAGACCATCCCTGCCGAATACAAAAAAATGATGTTCGACAACTTGTCTGCCGAATTCGACCAACTTCTGGAAGCAGAAAGCGAAGAAGAACTCCTTGCACAAGATAAAAAGGCGGAAGCCGTCTCCGGCCAGTACATCCGTGATCTCTACCGATTCTTCAAGCTGCACCCTCAACGTGAAGGCTTTGAAGATATTTTTTCCTGGACTTTTGATTTCCACAACAAAACCGTTTTCAGGGATTTGTTGCGGGAGGAGCATCAACTTCTTCGGAACATTGCGGAGTTTTATTTTGCCAAAAATTGTTACCAGGATGCCGCTGAAATATATGAACTGTTGCTCACGGAGCTTGAAGAGGCAGAACTGAACCAGAAGTTGGCCTTTTGCTACCAGAAAATGGACCATTATGAACTGGCACTTTCGTATTACCTCAAAGCGGACCTCTTCGACCAAAACCGGACCTGGAATCTTAAGAAGATTGCGCTTTGCTACCGACACCTGAAGAAACCGGATCTTGCCCTGGAATATTACCTGCAGGCCGTTGCCCTGGAACCGGACAATCTGGCCATCCATATCTCCATTGGCCATTGCCAGATGGAGTTGAAACAGTATGAAGAGGCACTGAAGTCCTATTTCAAGGTGGAGTACCTATCCCCGGGAAACAAAAAAATATGGCGGCCGATTGGTTGGTGTTCCTTGCTGGTTGGCAAAAAACAGCAATCTGAACAGTATTTCAAAAAATTGATGGATGACGCCCCAAACAAGTTTGACCTGATGAACATGGGTCACGTTCAATGGTGCCTGGGGAAAAGGAAAAGTGCACTGGATTATTACAAGCAAAGCATCAACGATGCAGAGATGTCTGAAAACGAATTCATGGAGGCATTTCACGAAGACCTTGAACACTTACTGCGTCAGGGAGTAGATGCCGAAGACGTCCCCATCATGCTGGATCAACTAAGATATTCCCTTGAAAAAGAATAATTTATAAACTCGAATTGATGAACAGTAAGATCCGGAGCAAAGAACTCAGCTGGTTATCCTTCAACGAACGCCTTCTTCAGGAAGCCTCCAAGAAAGAGGTTCCGTTGATCGAACGACTGAAATTCCTCGGAATATATTCCAACAACCTAGACGAATTTTTCCGGATCAGGGTCGCTATTCTCCGGCGCCTTGCTACCATCGATAACCTGCTCCTCGCGGAAGGTGAGGCGCCTGCGGATATTCTGAATCAGATAGAACAGACCGTCGTCACCCAAAGCAAATGGTTTGAGCGGATCTATCATCAGCTTTTAAAAGACCTCGCCGAGGAGGATATCTTCATCATCAACGAATCCCAGCTGACTGCCGAACAGGGCCAATATGTTACTGCTTTTTTCAAGGAGGAGGTCAGACCGCGTATCATGCCAGTCATCATTAAAAAAAGCCAACCACTGCCTTCCCTGAACGACGATGCCATCTACCTGGCCGTCGTGATGGCAAAATCCAAGAAAGAGGAGTATGCCCTGATTGAGGTACCGACCGGCCTACTTCCCAGATTTGTCATTTTGCCCTCTGACGATGACAAGAGACACATCATCCTGCTGGAAGATGTGATCAGGTATGAACTAAAGGATATTTTTTACATGTTCAGCTTCCGCACCATCAAATCCTATATTGTCAAACTGACGCGTGATGCAGAGTTGGACCTCGACGATGACGTGGCAGAAAGCTATGTTAAAATCCTCTCGAAGAGCCTGGAAAAACGCGGAAACAGCGAATTGGTCCGATTTGTCCACGACAAGGAAATTCCTGACAATTTCCTTGCTCTCTTGCTCAAAAAACTCAATTTCGACCGTTCCGACGTTATCATAGGAGGGTCAAGAATTCACAATTTCAAGGATTTCATGGTATTCCCGTCCATCGGCA
>CAINVV010000077.1 GCA_903854235.1 uncultured Bacteroidia bacterium
CAATTTTTTTGTTGTTCTCCAGGCTATCCGGCTCCTTCTTCTGAACTTTGATGACTTCGACGAATTCATCCATCCATCTTTCATAGTTTTTCATAAAGAGCGTTTGATCTGCACTGAGGACCAATGCATCTGTGGAAGGGACATTTTCCCCCTGCATCACCTGTGTCCCTGTTAAGGTTACCCCCAGGGTCATTCCAAGTTTGCCCAAGAACCTGCGTCTATTTTCATCGTATCCGTTCATGTTTTTCTTTTTTTAGTTGTCAGATGTTCTGGATTACTTTTGGTGTTGACTTCCGGGGGATGACAAAATTCATTCTCCTTACTGTCGATGCAAAGCATAGAAGAGATTCATCAACTTTTCTTTTTCTGCAGCGACTAACCGATCCCCCTGAGTTAAAAACCACCAAAGTTTAATCTCTATTCTTACGCTTCAGTAGCTTGTAGGTTTCACGCATTGAAGCGGAGGTGTCAGGCAGAAAATCGGGCCTCAAAAGATCCGAAGTAGGTCAGGTGAGGGGATATCGGGAAAATTTTGACCTCACGTCAGCAGGATTATGGATCGATTGATGGGGCAATCGAAAATATTACCCTGCAAAATAATAGAAGTGTGAATTTAAGCTTATTTTTGACAGTCGGAAAAGGTAATTGCCATTCATCCGGCTGGTTTATCGCAAAAGGTCATATCCTTCAAAGCATGCAAATAAAAGTTGTTGCCATCAAAAATTACAAAAAGGGCCTGGTAATACTGCTCTTCCTAGTTTCATCCAACTTTTTAACCGGACAAACCGTCCGAGATCCCCTTCCTTCGAAAGTGACCTTGTCTCAATGTCTTTCCTATGCATTGGCCAACCAGGCGCAAATAAAACAGGCACTTCTTGACGAGGAAATTGCCAGGAAGGACATAGGCATTGCCCTGTCCGGCTGGTATCCACAATTGGAAATAGATGGCAACTTGCAGCATTACCTGCGACTTCCGGCAACCAATTATCCAAATCTGGGTAATCCACCCCAATTCACACCATGGGTCACCATCCCATCCACCATTAACAACAGTTCGACGGGTATTTTTTATGCGAGTCAGGCACTTTTCAACAGCACCCTTTATTTTGCCGCCAGGAATTCCGGGGAGTACCGTATTCAGGCCTCCCAAAACACGCTGAGTTCAAAGATCAATACCTATGTAGATGTAAACAAGGCCTTTTTCGATGTTTTGATCACAGAAGAGCAACTCCATGTGCTGGATGAGGATATCCACCGTCTGGAACGAAATTATCAGGATGCATTCGCCCTTTATCAGAGCGGAATTACAGACAAAATCGACTATCAGCGTACGCAGATAGCGCTCAGCAACATTCGGGCACAGCGAAAATCCACAGAGGAGGCGTTAAAATCAAAATATGCCTTTTTGAAGCAGTTGATGGGGGTCGTACCTGAAGAACAGCTGACAGTTTCCTATGATTCGGCCAGATTTGAAAACGAAATACTTTTTGACACCACCAAAAATCTGGATTACAACAACCGCATCGAATACCAGTTGCTTCAAACCAGGATGCGGTTGCAACATTCACAGGTAGGATACTACAACTGGTCCTTCCTTCCAACATTGTCGGCATTTTACGAAAATAGCCCCTCCTTTCAGAGCGGTCAATTCTCTGATCTTTACAACAAGGCCAGCAGAACCACTTTTCTTGGTTTAAAATTTTCGCTCCCACTCTTCCAGGGAATGAACAGAATAGAGAATCTAAAAAAGGCAAAGCTACAGTACCAAAGGCTTCAATTTGGGATGGACTATATGAAAAGTGTCATAAATACGGAATATACCCAGGCACTCGCCCTCTATACAGGCAACTTGAATGAATTGAAGGTAGCCAGGGAGAATGTCACCCTCGCAACGAACATTTTTAACACGGTGAAACTTCAATATACAAAAGGGGTCAAAGCCTATCTGGAGGTGATCGTTTCAGAAACTGATTTGCGGAGTGCAGAACTGAATTA
This sequence comes from uncultured Bacteroidia bacterium, assembly GCA_903854235.1. GTDB lineage: Bacteria > Bacteroidota > Bacteroidia > Bacteroidales > Prolixibacteraceae > CAINVV01. The sequence continues at coordinate 1,996 of CAINVV010000077.1, forward strand.
TCTGAACCTGCTTTTCAAGGTGCTCACGAGCAAGATGGATCTCGAAAGGGCGTTGGGGATGATCAAACCCGAATGAATCGGTATAAGTTTACCTTTTAACAACAGCAGACTATAAATTTTATTCCATGTATAAAATTACTCATCTGATCACATCTTTTGCTACGATGGCAATCTTGCTTTCCTGCTTCGGGAAAGCAGAAAACAGCAAGACAGAAGATTCGGCCATTTCTGTAACTGTGACCAATGTCAGGTCTGAAAATGCCGTATTTTACAACTCCTATCCATCCAACATCGTGGCACTAAAAGAAGTAGAGTTACGGGGGATGGTAAGCGGATGCATCACAGGTATTTATTTTGGGGAAGGTAAAGAGGTTAGGAACGGAGAAAAACTCTACGAAATCGACCGTCGTAAATATGAGGCTACCTATTTGCAAGCCCAGTCAGGAGTAAAAATTGCAGAAGACAATCTGGAAAAGGTACAGCGCGATGCCGATCGGTACACGGAGCTCGCCAAACAGGATGCCATTGCCAGACAACTGATGGACAATACCCTGACAGATCTCAAAAATGCAAAAAATCAACTAAATTCGGCAACCTCTGAGCTGATCAAGGCGAAGACCGACTTCGAATATTCGGTGATCAAGGCTCCCTTTGACGGCACCATCGGTTTTTCCAATGTTAAATTCGGCGCAATGGTCACACCTGGTCAGACCATTTTGAATACCATTTCGTCGGATGATCCGATTGGCGTGGATTTTGAAATCAATGAAACGGAACTAGGGCGCTTTCAGAGTATGAATCAGGTAGCTACCACCAGGAACGATAGTATCTTCAGAATCACCCTTCCCAGCAATGCCTTGTATCCATACTCCGGTAAGCTGAGCGTCATTGACAGGGCCGTGGACAAGCAAACCGGTTCCATCCGGGTCAGGATCACAGTTCCGAACAAGGAGAGAATACTTAAACCGGGGATGAGTTGCAAGGTTCTGGTATTGAATGACAACTCCGGGAAGCAGCTCCTCGTTCCATTTAAAGCAGTACTTGAACAACTGGGCGAATACTTTGTCTTTGTCGTCAAGGAGAAGACGGTAAGTCAGGTAAAAATAGCGCTTGGTCCAAAAGTGCAGTCGAATGTGATTGTGCTGAATGGCCTCTCAGGGGGAGAGACGATTGCAGTAGATGGCATACAGAAACTGCACGACGGATCTGCCATCAAAATCGCGACCTCCCAGAAGTAAATCCAAAGCCAGCAGGGAATCCAAATCAAACTGAATCCAATTTCATGATAGCCGATACTTTCATCAAAAGACCCATCACTGCCATCGTCGTTTCGTTGATTCTGGTCATCGTCGGCATTCTGGCAATTCTAAAACTGCCGGTAGGGCAATACCCCGATATTACACCCCCGGTGGTTCAGGTCACCAGCCAGTTCACAGGGGCGGATGCGACCACGGTCGAACAAACGGTAACAACACCCATCGAGATTCAGGTCAACGGTGTCCCGGGAATGGATTTCATTTCAAGCAACAGTACCACGGATGGAAGATCGTTGCTGAATGTCTATTTTGACATTGGTACAGACATTGACAATGCCACTACTGAAGTGCAAAACAGGGTAAACATCGCCACCCCCATTCTACCGGATGAAGTAAAAAGACTGGGCGTAACCGTCCGCAGAAAAAATCCAAGCGGATTGATGAATGTTGCCTTGTATTCGCCACATAGCACCCACAATATCCAGTTCCTTGACAACTATACCAATATTTTCGTCCGGGATGCCTTGCTGAGGGTCAAGGGAGTGGGCGATATCTATGCCAGAACGGACGAGTTCAGCATGCGCATCTGGCTGAATCCGGATAAGATGGCAAGTATGGGTTTGTCGGCTACCGACATCAGCAATGCCATCCAGGAGCAGAATGTTCAGATTGCTGCAGGTTCCGTCGGCACCTCACCTCAGCGGCCCGATCAGCCATACGAATATACCACTACCGTGAATGGCCGGCTCAGTAGTGTAGAAGAATTCAAAAAGATCGTGGTTAGGGCCAATCCTGCGATTGGTTCCATCGTCCACCTGGAGGATGTTGCACGTGTTGAACTGGGTAAATTCAATTATTCAGGGAAAGCATTCGTAGATAAAAATCCCTCTTCTTACCTGATCATTTACCAGACTCCTGGAAGCAACGCCATCGAGGTTGCCAATGGGGTTTACAAGGTGATGGATGAGTTAAAAAAATCATTCCCTAACGATGTGGACTACGTCGTCGCCTTCGAAAATGTCTCTGTCGTAAAAGTCTCCATCAGCGAAGTAATCATGACCCTGCTGGAGGCCCTGGCACTGGTAGTACTTGTGGTATTCATCTTCCTCCAGGACTGGCGATCTACCATTATTCCCGTATTGGCCATTCCAGTCTCCATTATTGGGACCTTTATCTTTTTCATTCCGCTTGGTTTTACCATCAACAAACTGACCTTATTCGGTTTCGTCCTCGCCATCGGGATCGTGGTAGATGATGCCATCATTGTGGTGGAATCGGTGCGTCGATACATGGAGGATCAGCATCTCTCGCCCAAGGAGGCTGCCAGCAAGGCAATGGCAGACATTTCCGGACCTGTAGTTGCCATTGCACTCGTTCTTGCTGCCGTTTTCGTGCCCGCCGGTTTCCTGCCGGGGATTGTTGGGCGACTGTACCAGCAGTTTGCCATTACCATTGCCATTTCTGTGCTAATTTCGGCTTTCGTGGCCTTGTCACTCACACCGGCACTCTGTTCACTCTTCCTGAAACCTCACCACATCTCCTCCTCTTCCAAAGGATTAAATTATTTCTTTTTCCGATTTAACAATTGGTTCAACCGCAGAACAGAGGGCTATACCAAGAATGTGAAGTACGCAATCAGACATTCCCGCTATGTGGTCATCCTGCTGGTGCTGTTGGTTTTTGCCACCTATGCGATGTTTGTGAAGAAACCCACAGGCTTCATTCCGTTGGAGGACGAAGGTCGCGTCTACATCACCTATGAACTGCCTGAGGCCTCCTCCACCTCGCGCGCCGTAGAGGTGATGAACAAAATCATGGATGTTCTGGGCAACATGGAGGGGGTCAATCACTATTCTGCCATCGCAGGTCTCAATGTCATCACGGGCGCCTCCAAAAGCAACAGCGGAACCATCTTCTGCATGCTGAAACCCTGGGACGAGAGAACAGATAAATCGCTGCAATTGAATGCACTGATCGCA
>CAINVV010000078.1 GCA_903854235.1 uncultured Bacteroidia bacterium
CCTGAATAAGCTATCTGTAAAGGAAAAAAAGTACCTGATTGTCACCTATCCCGAAGCCATCATGGAGATGGTGGTCTCGGAGAGCGGACTCCAAAAGCATACCCTTCACGTAAAAACTGGTGAAAAGCTCTCCATTTCTTTCGTTAATGAACTCCTCTTTGAATATGGCTTTGAAAGGGTGGAATTTGTTTTTGAACCTGGTCAGTATTCCATTCGGGGTTCCATCGTCGACATCTTCTCCTTTTCCAACGAAGATCCATACCGGATCGATTTCTTCGGTGATGTGGTGGATTCGATTCGTTCGTTTGATATCGAGGACCAGCTATCGAAAGTGCCCTACAACAAAATCTCAATTATTCCCAACCTTAAGGAGGGGTTTTCGGAAGAGCAAACCGTCTCATTCTTTGAATTTCTGGACAATCAAACCTATCTGGTGGCCAGAGACTTTGACCATCTCTGTAGCTACATTGGAGAATTGGGTTTCTCTGCAAACGTGACTCCGCCCAGATCGGAAGAAACCCACCGTGGGGATTTTCTTTCATCCGAATTATTCAAGAATTTTTTAAGAAAATTTACGCTCATCGAGCTCAGGTCCAACAAAAAAGTTGGCGTCCATTCAGTCGGTTTCCATACAGCACCCCAGCCTGTTTTCAACAAAAATTTCGATCTTTTGGGAGCTAACCTGAAGGAAAACAGGCACAAGGGATACCATAATCTGATACTCTCCTCCAGTTCCAAACAGATCGACCGGCTTCACGCCATCTTCGACGACAAGGGTGATCCTCAGAAGCTGGATTCACTACCCTTTGCACTTCAGGAAGGTTTCATTGACCATGATCTGAAAATTTGTTGTTACAACGATCATCAGATTTTCGAACGATATCACAGGTACAAGCTACGCACCAGAAAACCATCCCGGCAGGCTATTACCCTGAAGGAACTTGGAAAACTGCAGGTAGGTGATTTTGTGGTCCACACGGATCATGGCATCGGCAAATTTGCTGGGCTGGTCAGGTCGGTTGTCAACGGAAATGTGCAGGAGGCGGTAAGGCTTTCCTACAAGGACAACGACTCCCTGCTGGTCAGCATTCACTCCCTGCACCGTATCTCAAAATACAAAGGGAAGGAAGGACAAGAGCCTGCCATCCACAAGTTGGGTACTGCGGCCTGGCAGAACATGAAAAACAAGACCAAGTCCAAGGTCAAGGATATTGCGAGGGAATTGATTGCCCTCTATGCTGCCAGAAAAATGGAAAAGGGATATGCCTACATGGCCGATACTTATCTTCAACAGGAGCTGGAAGCGAGTTTTATTTATGAGGATACGCCAGACCAGATCAAGGCAACCATCTCCGTCAAGGAGGACATGGAACGACTGATGCCAATGGATCGGCTGATTTGTGGCGATGTCGGCTTCGGAAAAACAGAAATAGCAGTTAGGGCAGCCTTTAAAGCCGTTACCGACAGCAAACAGGTTGCCATCCTGGTCCCAACCACCATTCTTGCCCTTCAGCATTACAAAACTTTTAGGGAAAGGCTACGAGATTTTCCTTGTAATGTTGAGTATATCAGTAGGTTGCGTCATTCAAGCGATGTAAAAAAAGTCCTACAGGATTTGGCCTCCGGAAAGGTGGATATCCTGATCGGAACCCACAAAATGATAGGCAAAGAGGTTAAATTCAAAGACCTTGGTCTGCTAATCGTGGATGAAGAACAGCGATTCGGCGTTTCTGTCAAGGAGAAACTAAAGCAACTTAAGGTCAACGTCGATACCTTGACACTGACAGCCACTCCCATTCCCCGTACCTTGCAATTTTCCCTGATGGGAGCCAGAGATCTCTCCATCATCAGCACTCCTCCTCCCAACAGGTATCCAATCTCGACAGAGGTGCACTCCTTCGATGAGGAGATCATCAGGGACGCCATTACCTATGAGGTTTCCAGAGGAGGTCAGGTCTTTTTCATCAACAACCGTGTCAACAACATCTTCGAACTTGAAAGACTCATTCATAAACTCTGTCCGGGAGTCAGAACCATTGTTGGCCACGGTCAAATGGAGGGTGATAAACTGGAGAAGGTGATGTTTGATTTCATCAACGGGGATTTTGATGTTCTGATTGCCACCACCATCATCGAATCCGGTCTGGATATCCCCAACACAAATACCATCCTGATCAACAACGCACAAAATTTCGGACTTAGTGAACTGCACCAATTAAGGGGGCGCGTAGGAAGATCGAACAAGAAAGCCTATTGTTACCTGCTCACTCCACCGCTTGAAAACATGACCCCTGAAGCCAGACGCAGGTTACAGGCCATAGAGGAGTTTTCTGACATTGGCAGCGGCTTTAGCCTGGCCATGCAGGATCTTGACATTCGCGGAGCCGGGAACCTGTTGGGTGGAGAGCAGAGCGGTTTTATTGCGGACATCGGTTTCGAAGCCTATCAGCGTATCCTGAACGAAGCCATGGAGGAGTTAAGAAACGATGAATTTCAGGGATTGTTTGAAGAACAGGAGATTAAGGACCAGCAAAATGCTTTCTTGCAAACTTCGTTTATCAGGGATTGTACCATCGACACCGATATGGAGTTGTTATTCCCGGATGATTATGTATCGAGCATCTCTGAAAGGGTATTGCTCTATCGGGAGTTGGACGACCTCAAATCGGAGGATACCCTTCGGTTGTTTGAGAAAACGCTGGTCGACCGTTTCGGACTGATACCAAAACCTGCGGCCGAATTGCTGGATGTCGTGAGAATCCGTTGGCAGGCCATCCAGCTAAATATGGAAAAACTGATCATCAAAGACAAGAAAATGATTTGCTATCTTCCGGCAGATCAAACCTCAAAATATTACTATTCCAGGGAATTCACCGGAATGATGCAATGGATTTCCAAACATCCATCTCTTTGTAAAGTCAGGGAAAACAAGGGCAAACTCGCCATCATCCTTGATCCGGTGACCGATATTCACCACGCATTCAATCTTTTGAATGAAATTTTACGTTTTCTTCAGACAAAACGAGAAGAGCAATCGGCATGAAGGCATATTGTACCTGCAGGAAGTGGAGGAGTGTTCCCCCTGCGTTGTTTATCGTATTGTTTTGTATTTTCGCTCATTGTGTCCCGGCACAAGCTGCCGCTACTTCCTACAAGTGTGATAGACGGAACCTATCGGAAACTGTACCCCATGAAGTGATCAATTTAATGGACACCTTGTTGCATTACAGCCTGCCTCCAGTCGAAATTGAAGGCCAGTACAAATCCAAAAACCAAAAAGAAGAAGACAAATACCATCAACTATACCTGGACATCAAACGTGTTTATCCGCTTTCAAAAATTGTTTCAAGAGAAGTAAAACTCGTCAATGAGGTACTCGACTCTGTGTACCATACAAAATCAGAACAAAAAAAATACTTGAAATGGTACGAAAAACACATCTATCATACCTATCTCGATACCCTCAAATCCTTAAATGCCCGGCAAACCAAACTATTTATTAAACTAATAAACAGAGAAACAGGCAGTTCTCCATATGAACTCGTAAAAAAATACCGGGGTGGACTGGATGCATTCCTGTGGCAAATGGCGGCGAACGGTATGCTGTTAAACCTCAAAAAAGAATATGATCCACGTGAGGATGCAAGGTTGGAGGAAATTCTCGTCAAATTTTTTTTATCTCCCGAGTGAAAACCCAATAAAATATAAATTAAGCTGGAATATACATTTTTGCCGATTTACATCGCGTACTTGGTACTTATACGCAACTTTTTCATTACTTTTTTATAATTTTGACGTATAAAAAGCGGATTGATTCGTCTTGAAAGCAGTTCCAATGAATAAAATGAACACCCTTAACAGCAAATCAAAGTGATAAATCTCAACAACAAATTACAGAGTCAAAATCCGATCTTCGACAACTCGTTGGATCATTTGCCTACCAATCTCACTCATCGGGATGTGTTGACAAAATATGAAAAAATTCCAACTTTCATTTTTCAGGAAAGTTCAGATGCATCCTACGAAATAGCCAGGGAAATTTCCAACCTGATCAGATCCAAACAGGCGGAAGGAAAGAACTGTGTACTTGGTATGCCAACGGGTTCAACGCAATTGGGTATTTACGCTGAATTGGTTAGGATGCACCAGGAGGAAGGATTAAGCTTTAAAAATGTTGTGACCTTTAATCTGGATGAATATTATCCACTCTCCTCCCACTCCATACACAGTTATCACCAATACATGCGGTTAAATCTTTTTAACCACGTGGATATGAGACCCGAAAACATCCACATACCAGACGGAACCATTTTACTGGAAGAGGTTCACGATTATTGCAGGGATTACGAACGAAAAATCGAAGATGCAGGGGGAATTGACCTTTTGTTACTTGGAATCGGAAGAAGCGGACACATTGGATTCAATGAGCCTGGTTCTGGACGAAATACAAAAACTCGGATTATCACGCTGGATCCACTCACCAGACAGGAAGAAGCCAAACAGTTCAGGGGCTTCATGAATGTTCCGCGAAGTGCCATCACCATTGGAATATCCACCATCCTGAATGCGAAAAAAATCATTCTTTCGGCATTTGGAGAGACTAAAGCCAAAGTAATTAAACAGATGGTGGAAGATGAGCCCAACAACCTGGTTCCTGCTTCCTACATACAATATCATCCAAATGCCAAGGTTATCATCGACAAAGGTGCTGCTTTGCAGCTGATTCGGATGAAGACCCCCTGGCTGCTTGACAGTATGGACTGGTCCGAAGACCGCCTTATCAGGAAAGCCGTGATCTGGCTTTGCTACAAAACAAGTAAACCACTGTTGAAATTGACGGGTAAGGATTACAACGATTATGGATTAAGTGATCTTCTTGCGACGGTTGGTTCCGCCTACAAAATTAACATCAAGGTATTCAATGATCTCCAACACACTATCACAGGCTGGCCAGGAGGAAAATCAAATGTAGATGACACCTTCAGACCCGAAAGAGCTGAGCCGGCTTTAAAAAGGGTCATCATTTTTAGTCCACATCCGGATGATGATGTGATCTCCATGGGTGGTACCTTGCTTCGGTTAATTGAACAGGGACACGATGTTCACGTATGCTATCAGGTATCAGGCAATTTTGCAGTATCCGACGAATATGTAACGAGGTTTCTTGATTTCCATCAGGAATACATCAATTTTTACGACTCGGCAAATCCGGTTGCAAAAATTCAGCAGGACAAGATTCTGAATTTCATCAGGAACAAGAAGGACAATGATGTCGATATCCCTGATCTCAGGAAGGTGAAAGGTCTGATCCGCAGAATGGAGGCCAGGTCTGCCCTGCGCTATTTTGGACTGAAAAACGAAAATATCCATTTCCTTGATCTGCCATTTTATGAAACCGGACTAAAATCCAAGGCTCCTATCGGGGAAGAAGATGTTCAAATTATATTGAATCTGGTAGAGAGCATCAAGCCTCATCAGGTCTTTGCTGCAGGTGATCTGTCTGATCCGCATGGTACACATCGTGTTTGTCTGGATGCCATTTTCATCGCATTGGAACACTTACGTAATCAATCCTGGATGAATGATTGCTGGGTTTGGCTTTACAGGGGTGCCTGGGCCGAATGGGAGGCTGATCAGATCGAAATGGCAGTACCCATTAGTCCTATTGAGCTTTCTAGAAAAAGAGAGGCCATTTTGAGACACCAATCGCAAAAAGAAGGAGCCATGTTTATGGGGGAAGATGAACGGGAATTCTGGCAGCGAGCAGAAGAACGGAACCGTTCAACAGCCAACCTGTATGATGCTTTGGGAATGGCTGAATATGAAGCCATGGAAGCATTTGTCAAATATTATCCTTAATAGTCAAGCAAACGGAAAATTCAAAATGACCGCTCAAATCAATGAATGGTCATTTTTTTAATCTTCACCCAATAACCATATTCAGATGAATCTATCCCCTCTATCAAAGATGTTGTGTCTTATGTTGCTAATATTCTTTTCACTCACAGGATACAGCAAAGATGATGGTATGATTTCAGCTGAGAAAATTGGGATCGACAAACCGGTGGAGGCTGGTATAACCGAGTTCAGGGCAGTTTGGATCGCCACCATCAACAATATCGACTGGCCTTCGAAGTCAAATCTAACCGTAGAACAACAAAAAAGTGAATTTCTGAAACTGCTGGATACCTTTCAGCAATTCAACCTGAATGTGGTCATTTTACAGGTAAGGGCCGCATCAGACGCCTTTTACGAGTCCAAATCAGAACCCTGGTCGCTTTTTCTGACGGGAAAACAGGGCAAATCACCCTCTCCCTATTACGACCCACTGGCCTGGGCCATCGAGATGTGCCACCAACGTGGCATGGAACTTCATGCATGGTTCAACCCTTTTCGTGTCAGGAATCTGGGTTACTATCCGCTTGATCCAAACAGCTTTGCTGCCCAGCATCCCCAATACGTAAAGGAGTTTGACAAAAAATATTTTCTGGATCCGGGATATCCCGAAGTCATATCCCACCTGGTGGAAGTAATTGCGGAAGTTGCACACAACTACGAAGTAGATGCCATCCTGATGGACGATTATTTCTACCCTTATCCGGTAGAAGGGAAAAAATTTGGAGATGAAAAAAGCTTTGCCAATTTTGGAAAACATTTTTACCCCGGGAATATCAGTGGTTGGAGGAGGGAAAATATCAACCATTTTATCGAATTGCTGCACGATACGCTTCGAAATATCAATCCCAGGATCAAATTCGGAATCAGTCCGTTCGGCATCTGGCGCAACAAATCAACTGATCCTGAAGGTTCAGTCGGACTAAAAGGAATGAGTTCATACGACGACCTTTACGCCGATGTTCGAAAATGGCTAAAAAATGGATGGATTGACTACGTTATTCCACAATTGTATTGGGAAAAGGGAAACCATTTCGGCGATTTTACAGCCATGGTACAGTGGTGGAGCGAAAACACTTTTGGTAAACCCCTTTACATTGGTCAGGCCCTGTATAAAGCTACTACCGAAAAGAATGGCTGGAGCCAGCCCGAAGAGATTAACAATCAGATCAATTTTCTCAGAAGTAATGACAAGGTAAGGGGTTTCGCCTTTTACAGCGCCTCGAACATTGGAAAATTATCCCCTGAAAAGGTTAAATCACTTGTTGACAATCAATTAAAATCTGCAGCAAACCTCGATGACAACAGGCACGCCACCGTTAATACGACAACCGTTACGAAAGATGCCCAGCAGGTAGCAGTTAATCAATTAAAAAGAGATGAAGTTATCAGGAAAGATTTCGAAGAGGCACTGAATTACAATCCAATCTCCATCCGTGGCGATAATTGGACAGTCCTTCCAGGCAAAATTTCCATCAAGAAACTGGAGAATGGTGTCAGATCGATCAATTGGCTGGTGCAATCTGACCCGGAAAACGAAAGTTTTGCTTTGGTATCACTGAAGAAAACAGGAGACAGAAGATACAGGCAGACAACTATTGAAATCTCCAGCACAGCCTCCTTCAATTGTTCAACAATACAATGGCAAGAGCTTAAAAAGACAGAACTACTCCTGGTCTGCAGGAATAGGAGCAAAGATTCGGAACGATTTTCAAGCTTTTTTCACTTAAAAAGAAGACGGATCAAGTCTGTCGACAATCCATTTAAACACAAGCATTGAGCCTCTTGTTGGATTATAACAGAGGCCACTCACCTACCTGTAGATGTTGGGCATAAAATCCGGATCCTAATTCCGTCAGATCATTCTCAGTTCAAATCAAATTTTATCGGATGGACTTTTGCAACCACTAATTATGGTGGGGGCAAATAAAAAACGCCCCCGAAATGAATCAGGAGCGCTTTCAATGCTTGTAAACAAACTATTGTTACCTGGTAAACAGGAGTTCGCGGTATTTTGGCAATGGCCATAGTTCGTTGTCAACGACCAATTCAAGTTTGTCGATGTGGTAACGGATATCCTCCAGATAGGGTTTGACATTTTGTTCGTATGCCAACGCCTTGTCCCTGGAATGCTCAATCACATTGGCAACTTTTCTTGCCTCAATCATATCCCTTGTTTTGGATTTGATGTTGGAAATGTGGTTGGAAATCTCCTTGATCAACTCCTTGCGGGCACCTGCCAGTTCATTGAACTCTTCATCGGAGAAGATCAGCTTCAAACCCTTGACGTTTTCGATCAGCATGGTTTGATAGGTGATGGCGGTAGGCACAATGTGGTTGATCGCCAAATCTCCCAGAACACGGGATTCAATCTGAATCTTCTTGATGTATTTTTCATATTCGACCTCAACACGGGCTTCCAACTCTTTCTCGTTGAAAATTCCAAGTGATTCAAATACTTTTCTGGAACCCTTGTTCAAATAGGCATCCAGGGCAAGCGGTACGCTCTTGATATTGGTCAAACCGCGGCGTTCAGCTTCAATAGCCCACTCTGCACTGTAACCATTGCCGTCGAAACGAACCGGTTTGCATTCGATAATGTATCTTTTAAGTACCTGGAAGATCGCCTCATCCTTCTTAACATTCGATTCAATTAATTTATCAACATCTTTTTTGAATTGAATCAGCTGAGCAGCAACTACCGAGTTCAGCGCAATCATGGCCGAAGCACAGTTTGCGGAGGAACCTACCGCCCTGAATTCAAATCTGTTTCCAGTGAAGGCAAACGGCGAAGTTCTGTTTCTGTCCGTATTGTCAAGCAAAATTTCAGGAATGCGGCCGATGTTCAGTTTAAGATCTGTCTTTTCATCTGGAGTCATCTTCTTTTCACCAACCATCTCTTCGATCTGATCCAGCATGGCACTTACTTCCGTACCCAGGAAGGTGGAAATAATTGCAGGAGGAGCCTCATTGGCGCCCAAACGGTGCGAATTACTTGCCGAAACGATGGAGGCACGAAGCAGATCCTGGTTGTCATAAACGGCCTTGATCGTATTGACAATGAAAGTTAGGAACTGGATGTTTGATTTCGGATTTTTTCCGGGAGAATAGAGGTTTACACCAGTGTTGGTGGAAAGTGACCAGTTGTTGTGCTTACCTGAACCATTGATGCCCGAGAAAGGTTTCTCGTGCAACAAGACCCTGAAACCGTGGTGACGGGCAATCTTGTTCATCAGGTCCATGATCATCTGGTTGTGATCGTTGGCCAGGTTGACCTCCTCAAAGATTGGAGCCAACTCAAACTGGTTGGGAGCCACCTCGTTGTGACGGGTCTTGACAGGAATGCCCAATTTGTAGGCTTCGTTTTCAAGATCCATCATGAACATGGCCACACGCTCCGGAATGGAGGCAAAATAGTGATCTTCCAATTGCTGATCTTTGGCCGAAGAGTGTCCCATCAGGGTACGTCCAGTCAATACCAGATCGGGACGAGCAATGAACAAAGCTTCATCCACAAGGAAATATTCCTGTTCCCATCCAAGGTTGGCAGTTACCTGGGTTACGTTTTTATCAAAATACTGGCAAACATCCACGGCAGCCTTGTCAACCGCATTCATTACCTTGAGCAAAGGAGCCTTGTAGTCAAGCGCTTCACCCGTATAGGCAATGAAAATCGTAGGAATGCAAAGGGTTGTTCCAACGACAAATGCGGGGGATGAAACATCCCAAGCCGTATAACCGCGAGCTTCAAAGGTATTTCTGATACCACCACTCGGGAAGGAGGATGCGTCAGGTTCCTGTTGAGCCAATAACTTGCCGGGAAAACTTTCAACCACACCACCCAGTTCGGAATGATCGATAAAAGCATCGTGCTTCTCAGCGGTACCATCCGTCAAGGGATGAAACCAGTGTGTGTAGTGGGTCGCTCCATTTTCAATGGCCCAGGTCTTCATTCCGATAGCAACCTGATCGGCTATCTTCCTGTCAATGGTGGTTCCATTGTCCATGGCATCGCAGATGCCTTTGAAAGAATCTTTGGAAAGATATTTTTTCATTTTGGGACGATCAAATACCAACATGCCGTAGTAGTCGGATGTCAGATTCTCTTCCCTTTTAACTTCAACGGGCTTGCGCGTCATTAAAATCTCCAGCGCCTTGAATCTAAATGTTGCCATAGCTATAATTTTAAAAAAATAATAAATTCAAAATTTTCAGCTAAATTATACTTTTTTTTATCACTACCCCCATATTTTTTGCATAAAAACTACAATTTCATGTTTTTTTAACATTGAAACTTGAATTTTTATCATTTAAAATTAAAA
>CAINVV010000079.1 GCA_903854235.1 uncultured Bacteroidia bacterium
GGGGGACTATGAGACTGGGGGACTATGAGACCGGGGGACTAGTAGGATTGTTGGACATTAATACCGGTTCCTGAGCGAAGTGGTTTCTGAGCGAAGCCGAAGGGCCGAGGGGATGAAAATGAGAAAGTGTGACCATGAGAAGAGGCAGGGAAAGATATTCTTAAGTGTGCTTCCGAAGAAAACATGTTTTTTGCAAAAAGGCCAAAGTTTGTAGAATTTGTGGTCAACCGGAGAATTGAATTGTGCCATTTTGTGGACTCAGTGGCGAAGCGTTGCAATAATTGTTATTTTTGACCCAAACTATTACCTGTTTTAAGATGAAGGAGATCATTCCTCCCGTTCCAAGGGAGTTGCTTGAAGCGGAACTTACTCCGGAAAAATTTCAAAGGAAGACCAACAAGGCGGACAACGAGATATACATTCTTACCTATTTCGACTCACCCAACCTGATGCGGGAGATTGGCCGACTCCGCGAACTGACCTTTCGCTCTGCAGGAGGTGGTATCGGGGAGGAGCTGGACATTGACCAATATGATTTTTCTGAGACGCATCCCTACAAGCAGCTGATTGTATGGGATCCGGCCAACAAGGAAATTTTAGGCGGATACCGTTACATTCACTGCGATGGCATCAAAAAGGAGGCCAACGGAGAGATTCCACTGGCTACAGCGCATCTCTTTAATTTTTCAGACGAATTTATTACGGATTACCTGCCCTCCGTCATTGAGTTGGGTCGCTCCTTTGTTCAACCTGATTACCAGTCGACCAAAGTTGGCGCGAAGGCACTCTTTGCCCTCGACAATCTTTGGGACGGGTTGGGAGCCCTGATGATTGACTATCCCGACGTTAAATATTTCTTTGGGAAGGTGACCATGTATACCCATTACAACCAGGAAGCCCGAAACCTCATTCTCTACTTTTTCAGCAAATTTTTCACCGACCCCGACCACCTGGTCTGGGCAAAAAAACCCATGGTATACAAGACCGATCAGGAGAAGCTCAGTGAGCTTTTCGACGGGAAAGATTACGATTCGGCCTATAAAATTCTTTCACAGGAGGTCAGAAAACTGGGGGAAAACATTCCTCCGCTCATCAATGCCTACATGAACCTCACACCCAACATGCGTACATTTGGGACAGCGATCAGCGATGAATTCGGAGATGTCGAAGAGACAGGTATCCTGCTGAGTATCGAGGACATGTACGACATTAAAATCGACCGTCACGTCTCCTCCTACCTCGAGGAGCTGATAGAAAAAGAGGACAACCCCAAGATGCGCTTTCAGTAAGCCCTGCCGTCGATTCCCTCGATGTAGTTGATGAAGGCGGTATTGACCACCTTGTTACCGCCCGGGGTCGGATAGTCGCCGGTAAAATACCAGTCTCCCAAATCGTTCGGACAGGCAAGATGAAGGTTATCAACTGATTGATAAACAATTTCAACCTCACAACGACATTCCGCAGGTTTCAAGAGCTGGGCAATTTTGCCTGAAATTTCTTCATCACTGAACGGTCGGTAGATCTCCTTCACGTAATTGACCATCTCCTCCTTGGGCAGGTGCTGCTGCTCCTTGCATTTGCGGTAAACCTCATCGATGACTTTGGATTTCCCCTTTTCACGCAAGAGGGCAATGGTTGCCTCGAAGGCCACGAACTTGCCCAGAATCGCCATGTCGATGCCATAGCAATCGGGGTATCTGATCTGCGGTGCAGAGGAGACAATGATGATTTTCTTTGGTTTGAGCCGGTCGAGGCTCTTCAGGATGCTCTGTTTAAGCGTCGTTCCACGGACAATCGAATCGTCAATCACGACGAGGGTATCCTGGTGGTTCTCCACCACACCATAAGTGACGTCGTAGACATGACCGACCAGATCGTCCCGACTGCTGTCGTCGGCGATAAAGGTCCGCATTTTTACGTCCTTGATGGCGATCTTTTCCATTCTTGGCTGAACGGAGATGATCTCTCCAATTTCATCCTCCGTAATGCTGCTTCCCAAAGCGTGAATCTTCTCTTTTTTCGATTGCAGCAGGTCGGCCCGGATGCCCTCCATCATACCCAGAAAGGCTGTTTCTGCCGTATTTGGAATGAAGGAGAAAACGGTATTCTTTAAATCGTGGTCGATGGTTTTGAGGATGATGGGAGCAAGCAGGAAGCCCAGTTTTTTCCGCTCCTTGTAAATATCCCGGTCTGAACCCCGTGAGAAGTAGATCCGTTCAAACGAACAGGAGCTTCTTTTCTGTGGTACGCGTACCAACTCCTCCTTGTAGGAGCCGTCCATCTTGACAATCAAGGCATGACCCGGTTTTATCTCTGAAACACTGTTCCAGCCCACATTCATCACCGTTTGTATGACAGGCCTTTCTGACGCAACCACTACAATTTCTTCGTCGGCATAATAGAAGGCAGGACGGATTCCCCATGGATCCCTGGCCACAAAGGCGTCTCCGTGTCCGATGATGCCACCGATCGTGTAACCACCATCCCAGTCGCGACTGGCCCTTTCCAGGACCTTCCGGATGTCGATATTTTTCTCTATCAGCGGAGAGATCTCTGCATTGGCCAATCCCTCGTTTTTATATTGTCTGAACAACAATTCATTCTCCTCATCCAGAAAATGACCCACCTTTTCCAGGATGGTAACGGTGTCATTGAATCCTTTGGGAAATTGTCCCAGTCCCACAAGTAGGTTGAACAACTCATCCACGTTGGTAAGGTTGAAATTGCCTGCAAGCACCAGATTTCGGGAGCGCCAGTTGTTCTGCCGCATCACCGGATGGGTGGATTCCACGCTGTTGCGGCCGTAGGTGCCGTACCGCAGGTGTCCGAGGTAGAGCTCTCCGGCGAAAGCCAGGTTGGACTTGGCCCAGGTAGGGTCGGCGAAGGCTTGGGGATAATGCTGACTGGCGTAGTTAAAATCCTTGAATATCTTGGCGAAAACATCCCGGATGGGATTTGGATCGATCGACCTGTGTCTGAAAATATACTCCTGACCGGGAGATACGTTGATTTTGACTCCAACAGCCCCGGCACCGTCCTGGCCCCTGTTGTGCTGTTTCTCCATCATCACGTAGAGTTTGTTGATCCCGTATTGCCAGGTCCCGTATTTTAACCGGTAGTATTCCAGTGGCTTACGAAGCCTGATCAGGGCAATTCCACACTCATGTTTGATTTGGTCGCTCATGCTCTATTTTATTTCTCCCTGAACTACCGGTCCCGGGAAAACGACCTCATCGGAAACGATGAAAGCGTTGGAGAATCCGGCGTTCAAGCTCTTTAAAACTTTTAATGCATCACTCTTGGTCCTGAAATCTCCGGCCCTTACAATGAAATCGGGGGACTTAAAGATCAGGTA
>CAINVV010000080.1 GCA_903854235.1 uncultured Bacteroidia bacterium
ATCTCCCTCTTAAATGCTATAATAAGCTTTGAACGAATTTGCTTTGTTTGGATTATCTAAGTGATCTGCTTCAATTCCGATTAATTATCAGGCCGTTAAGTCAAGATATAATTTTTCATACACGAACTCAGCACAAAAATAGTTCAAACTGTAGCCAGAATGCTACAACGCGTCCGACTGCTTAATAACTGGACCTGCGACCAGTACCTCTGTCACCGCCGCCACGGTTGAAACCACCACGATCACCACCGCCACGGTTGAAACCGCCACGATCGCCACCACGATTGAAACCACCACCGCCGCCGCCGCCACGGTTGAAACCTCCGCCGCCGCCACCGCTTGGACGTCTTGTGCCGTCTTTAGGTTTTTCGATGGACTCGTTAACAACGATTGTACGACCGTCAACTTCTGCACCGTTCAATTCTTCGATAGCCTTTTGGGCCTCTTCTGCATTCGGCATTTCAATGAAGCCGAAACCTTTACTCCTTCCGGAGAATTTGTCTGTAATAATTCTTGCTGAAGTCACTTCACCGTACTCCTCAAAAAATCCTTTTAATTCTGCCTCCTCCAAGCTAAATGGAAGGCTTCCTACGAAAATGTTCATAAAAAAAAACTTATTTAATGGTAAATAATCCGATGTAAAGTTAGTTATATTTTAATTCAAAAAGAGATTTGCGATAAATTTTATTTTGGCTATAAGGTGCAGTAATACAGATAAATACAAATACTGAGACGGTCTAGAAGTGGTTGTAGTCAATTCTTAAGGCACTTTATCGTCCGGAATGCACCTATTTGAGAACCAGATTTTTAGTGAATTGCAATCCGGTATGAGAGCTTTATCAGAAACATATTGTTCGGTTTATCATTGTTGTACAGATTGTCGAAATTGTGCGAAAAGTCGAAAGAGCCCATTGTATTCTGGTAGGAACGGTGTTGCGACCAGACCAGATAGAGGGTCGATCCGGGTACATATTCCCATCTTAAAACCAGGTTGGAAAGGAATTCGTTGAAATTGAAATTGGGATTTGCAAAAGAGTAATCCGATTTTCCATCCCGGTTTTCATCTACCTGAAAATTGTCACTTGCATCAGGTCCTGAAATTTGTCTTGCATCATAGATATGAAACCTGTTGGCATAGTTGGATGCCCTGGCATTGGTCACCATCTTGAAATTTGAATATTTCCCGGAAGCCAGGAAGGGTTGTCCCCAATACTGGAGCGTCAGATTGGGACGAATGTTGACATTGATGCGGGTAGAAAACGATAGACTCTTTTGGCGGACGGTACCCAGCAGGTATCTTTTCTCTCCTGCATAACTCGTTTCACCCACGTACTGTAATTCATCCTTGTTCACCTGCAGCGATGGTTCGAAGGAGAATTCCAGTGTATTGGTGGGCTGATAACGGATGATGGGTGAATATTGATTGTAAGTAGTTTCAAGACGGTCCTGACGGCCGTGAATTTCCTGGTATTTCAAGGATATTTTTTTCCTTACGTCCGACTCCAGGTAATACCAGAAGCTTTTGTTCCCGGTTAGGATCATGGCCGGTCCACCCCGTAGCTGCGAAGGAGACAAGGCTTCCGAGTCGATGTTAAATCCCGTATGGAATCCCCATTGATTGGTGAACTGAAGGTGTCCGTTGAAATTTCCCCCCGAAAACAGGTGGGTTCCATTGAAGTTCCAGACGTTCCACTGGTTGATGTTCAGGTTGCCGGATCGCATGATTCCTTTTGGTTTGGTGATCTTGTAACCCAACCAGTTAACCTGGAAAATTTCGTCTGTCGAGCGAAGATAACCGACATCATTCAACTCCAGCCCCGGGGATTTCCACATCACCGCCAGCAATCCGTTCAGATTCCCACCAATTTTCAAAAACTGGAGGTTCCCTCCTTCCCCGGAGAGGGAGGTAAGATTTTGGTTGTAATGCAGGTGGGTAGCATCCGGCCGTTGAAATAGATGCGTGGAGGAGGTCTGAGTCAGGGCAATGGCCTCCTTGGTTCCGTTTACATTACTGAAAGCGGTGTTGATTTGAAACAGATAATTTTTGTGACCAAAATATTGTTTGAAATCGAACGCTCCCGACCTTCCATTTTTATGCAGCACATATTTAAGCGGACCTTCGGCCAGTTGCCGGTCGGTGCTGGTCATCATCACACCAAAGATGGTATTGCCATCCTTGCTGTCTTTCTGCAACCTGCCTACGAAATAGTTGGTTAAGGGTTCAACTGTTTCGGTTCTGGAGATTCCATTGCCATCAATATTGGCCGTTTCTTCTCCTGTTAAGCTTTCAATCACCCCAACCGACCATCCGCCGGAGGTCTTGCCGGTAATCTTGGCTGCCGCCAGGATGGGTGTATAGTCCGGCATTTTTATATATTCTCCGTCTCGCAATACCGGGTCTCCCTGAGGCCTGCGGCCGATTCTCCTGGAATAGAAGAGTTGTTCGGTGCTCAAGTCGCCGTCACCGAAACCCAGTGGAAACCTGGTAATGTTGTTTCCTTCGATGAAAAAGGGTCGTTTTTCCACATAAAAAGTTTCATAGGCAGTTAGGTTCACCACCGATGGATCTGCTTCGACCTGACCAAAATCCGGATTGATGGTAAAATCCAGCGTCAGGTTGTTGGTGATACCAATTTTGCCATCCAGTCCCCCGTTGAGCTTGGTATCCTGTCCGGTAGAAAATTTGTTCCCCTCCTCCTTAGGATAGGTGTTCAGACTGGAGGTGACGTAGGGGGTCAGATCGATCTGCTTTCGGGGCTTCAGCTCGCTGGTGAAGGCCAGTTCACCAAAGTGGTGCGTAAACCCGGGAGAGGTTCTGGAGATGGGTTGCCATAGGGAGAGTTCATTTTTTCGGAACAGTTTCCGGAAAACATCCAATCCCCAAACTTCGTGCGAGGATTTGTCGAACCGGAGTTGGGTAAGGGGAATCTTCATCTCTGCGCTCCATCCCCAGCTCTGCCTGGCCGTTTTAACGTACCAGATCGGATCCCAGGTCAGGTCTTCCACTGCCCCGTCATCGGAGAATATTTCATCCGTCTTGACGCCCGATGCGGAAACAAAGAAGGCAAATGCCGTGCGCAGATCGTGGTAACTGTCGAACATCACCCCCACCAGATCCCCGTCCATTTTGTCCCTGCGTGCCAGCCGGGTGACGATGCTGTCTGGTGCCGTGTCGATGGCCTTGATGCCTACATACATATTTTCGTCATCGAAGAGTATCCTGAATTGCGTTTGTTGCGAGGGTGCGGCATTCTCGAAGGGTTCCCGCTGAACAAATCCGTTTTCCCAATGTCCGCTCCAAACGGGCTCATCGAAGCTTCCGTCGATGACAATGGGGGTGTTGCATTTTTCGGCAATGTACTTTTTTTTATCCAACTCTTTGGAGATCAAAGAAACGTGGCTTAATAGTAGTATTGAGAGCGTCAAAAGAATTTTCTCCATAAAAAAATTGTTCAAATAGATTCAGCAATAGGACGTCTTGAAAAAGCAATCGTTACATGGATTCGGAATTATATTCCAATTTTCTTCAAAAATTTTGTGTCGGTGTCCTAACTTTTTTTTTTTTCATGTAAGTTTGTACGCTCTTAAAAAGTTAGACAATATGTTTGAAAATCTTACGGATAAGCTCGAACGGTCGTTCAAATTGCTGAAAGGCCAGGGGAAAATTACAGAAATAAATGTGGCTGAAACCTTGAAGGAGGTCCGACGCGCCTTGCTGGATGCGGACGTGAACTTCAAGATTGCCAAGGATTTTACCACCAGAATTAAGGACAAAGCCCTTGGTCAGCAAGTGATAACCTCTTTGAATCCGGGTCAGTTGATGGTGAAGATCGTTCACGATGAACTGGTTGAGCTGATGGGTGGTCAAGCCGTCGACATCAACCTGAAGGGATCGCCTGCCATCATCCTGATGTCGGGTTTGCAGGGTTCGGGTAAAACAACCTTTTCGGGAAAACTTGCCAATAGGTTAAAAACAAAGCAGGGGAAGAATCCGCTTTTGGTTGCCTGCGATGTCTACAGGCCCGCTGCTGTCGAGCAGCTTCGTATCCTGGGTGCAGCCATCCAGGTGAATGTCTATACCGATGAAACCACCAAGGATCCTGTTAAGATTGCCAAAGACGCCGTCAGAGAGGCAAAATTAAAGGGCAACGATGTGGTCATCATCGATACCGCCGGTCGACTGGCAGTCGACGAGTTGATGATGAAGGAGATCGAAGCGATCAAGAATGCTATCAACCCGCAGGAAATATTGTTCGTCGTCGACTCGATGACGGGACAGGATGCCGTCAATACGGCGAAGGAGTTCAATGATAGACTGAACTTTGACGGCGTGGTACTGACCAAGCTGGACGGTGATACCCGCGGTGGAGCAGCGCTTTCCATTCGTTCCGTAGTCAACAAACCGATCAAGTTTGTGGGGATGGGTGAGAAGATGGATGCCATCGACGCTTTCTATCCCAGTAGGCTTGCCGACCGTATCCTCGGAATGGGTGACATCGTCTCCCTCGTGGAACGGGCCCAGGAGCAGTACGACGAAGAAGAGGCAAGGAAGCTGCAGAAGAAACTGGCCAAGGATCAGTTCAACTTCGACGACTTCCTCAAGCAGATTCAGCAGATCAAGAAGATGGGTAACCTTAAGGAGCTCGCCGGGATGATCCCCGGAATGGGCAAGGTCCTGAAGGATGTCGACATCGAAGACGATGCCTTCAAACACGTGGAAGCGATCATCTACTCGATGACAAAGGCCGAACGTGCCGATGCCGCCCTGATCGACGGTTCACGCCGGAAAAGAATCGCCAATGGCTCGGGTACTTCTGTTCAGGAAGTCAACAGGCTGTTGAAACAGTTTGCTGATACCCGGAAGATGATGAAGATGGTTAGTTCGGGGGCGAATATGAAGAAGATGATGACCCAAGGGAGAAGATAATGGCTAAAGGATAAAGTAAAGGCAAAAGTGGGGGCTGCGAAAGGCTTAAAGCTAAATGCAAAAGGATAAAGAATAAATCAAAAAGCCAACAGCTAACAGTTAATAGCTACTAGCGTGTTGCAAAAACAGCGATACAACCATGGAACTAATCGACGGCAAAGAAATAGCGGCAATCTTAAAGAGTGAAATTGCCGAAGAGGTGGATGCAATCATGGCTTCGGGCAAGCGTGCACCGCATCTGGCTGCTATTCTGGTGGGTCACGACGGCGGCAGCGAAACCTATGTGGCTGCCAAGGTGAAGGCCTGCGAATTCGTTGGCTTTGAGTCTACCCTCATTCGTTTTGAGTCGAGTGTGAGTGAAGAGGAGTTGCTGGATTGCATCCGTTCGCTCAACAACAATTCCGGCATCGACGGATTCATCGTGCAGCTTCCCCTGCCAAAACATATTTCAGAAGAGAAGGTCATTGAGACCATCGATCCCCAAAAGGATGTGGATGGCTTTCATCCCGTCAACGTGGGCAGGGTAGTGGCCGGAATGCCCGCCTTTGTATCCGCCACGCCCTTTGGCATCATGGAATTGCTTCGCAGATACAAGATCGAAACTTCCGGTAAGAATTGCGTGGTCATCGGCAGAAGCAACATCGTTGGTCGACCGATGAGCATCCTGCTCTCTCAAAAAGGAGTTGATTGTACGGTAACGCTTTGTCACAGCCGGACCAAGAACCTCAGAGAGTTCTGTTTGAATGCCGACATTATTGTTGCTGCACTTGGAATGCCTGAGTTCTTAACAGGAGATATGGTGAAAGAGGGTGCGGTCGTCATCGACGTGGGAACGACCCGTGTTCCTTCCGTCCAGACCAAATCAGGCTTCAAACTGAAAGGGGATGTGAAATTTGACGAGGTGGCTCCCAAATGTTCTTTCATCACACCGGTGCCGGGTGGCGTCGGTCCAATGACCATAGCCTCGCTGCTATACAATACACTGCTTTCCAGCCAGCACAAAATATACCAATAAAATGATCCGCACCCGCAATTATCTTTGGATCCAAACGGCTGTGGTGTTTATGGTCGTTATTTCCTCCTGCGCCAGGGTTCCCATCACCGGACGCCGGCAGTTGCACCTTGTCAACGAATCGGAGGTGATGAACATGAGCCTTACCCAATACGATACCTTTCTAAAGAACAACAAGACCTCCGGAAGCCGGACCGATGCCGACCGGGTCCGCAGGGTGGGCAGCAATCTAGCTGCGGCAGTGAACAGGTATTTCGCGGCACGTGGACAATCACAGTACCTCGAGGGATACCGATGGGAATTCAACCTGATTGAAAATAAAAGCATCAATGCCTGGTGTATGCCGGGTGGAAAGGTGGTGGTTTACACGGGGATTCTTCCCCTGATCAAGAATGACGATCAGCTGGCTACGGTGATGAGTCATGAGATTGCGCACGCGGTAGCCAGGCACGGGAGTGAGCGGATGAGTCAGCAGCTGGTGCAGCAGGGATTCGGTGTGGCCCTGTCGATTGCGTTGGCCGAGAAACCGCAACAGACCCAGCAGTTGGCGATGATGGCCTTCGGCATTGGATCTACCGTTGGAATATTGATTCCATTCTCCCGGAAACACGAATACGAAGCAGATGAACTGGGATTATGCTTCATGGCGATGGCGGGTTACAACCCTTCAGAAAGCATCGGTTTCTGGCGTATGATGGCGCAATATGCCAATTCTTCCACCCCTGAGTTGATCAGCACCCATCCGCTGGACGGAAAGCGGATTGCCCGAATTACGGAGAAGATCCCCGAGGCGATGAGTTATTACCACGCGGACGGAGCAAGGTAAGCAGTTGGGATACGTACCTGAAAATTTTATTTGTACCTGAAATTCACGAAACTCCTGTTATTATTAGTGTTTTTAAAAAGCGATGGAAAATCTATTGTTAAGTAGAAAAACTCTATTTTAAATAGAAAATAAGGCTCAGATTATTAGGTGTTTGTGATTTTTTTCTGTATATTAGATACTATAATTCCCTAACAGATTTCATTCATCCCTAAACTTACTTACGATGAATCTGAACCAAAACCGCAGTTTCAACTGCAAAAACGAAGAGTTGCCCGTGTTGTGCGGGTTTTGTGCCATTAGCCTGGCACGCGATCTTGGCGATTTCGCCGCTTATTCCCCCCTGTTTGATGCCAATTACCTGACTACATTCAAATCCAAAATCGATCTCTTGCAGGAGTTGGTGCATCCCAAATCCGAAACGGTAGCGCTGAAAGTGATTACGGAAGAGATTCACAAGACGCTGGATGACCTGATTGCCCCCATTAATCGGGTGGAAGGATACCTGGGACTTGCCGGGGCGGAGATACCTATCTCTTCTACCGATTTTGGCCTGACCCAACTGCGCAGGAGCGTCCGTTCGCGCGATGTGGAGAGCGCGCTCAACTGTTTGCAGACGGTGGAGGCCCACATCCGGAAATACCAGAAAGAGTTGACGGCCAAAGGGCTGACGGATGCGCTGATCGAACAATTCTCGGAGGCTGCAACCCTACTGGCCGAAGAGAAGAAAAAGAAGTACACGTTGGTCTCCGGCCGGGCGGCGATTGTGCAGGGTAATCTCGGTCTGTTGAATGAGCTTCACAACCAGTTGTCGGAGATCTGCCGGGTGGGCAAGATCCTCTACAAGCAAACCGATGCGGCAAAACTGAAAGACTACACCTTTGCGCAGATGATGAAACAGGTGAAACGGGTAACCAGGCCCACTGCGACGAAAACTGCACCGCAACCGGTTGCCGGAGTGGTCTGATCAGCGGCATTTACAAAAGGCCGATTGCCAGCAACTAACATTAGGAAGACCCCGCTACTTCAGCGGGGTCTTCGTTTTATGTATAATGACCACAAGGAATGGTCCTGGCACTTGAAAATACTTTGGCTGAATGGAAAAAGTGGTGTTCTATGGCAAAGAGTATCGGTTCCACGATCGTACGTAAGGGTTCAACGATGCTAAATATTGATTCTGTGATCGTAAAAAAGGGATCAACAATGCTAAATTACGATTCTGTGATCGTATATAGGGCTTCAACGATGATGAATATCTATTCTGTGATCGTAAGTAGGGCTTCAACGATGATAAGTAACGATTCTTTGATCATAAGTAAGGGTTCTAAGGTATAAAGTAACGAATTTTAGAGGTTAGGCGGGAAGTTGTAGGTCTGGCTATCAATTCTGAGTTGCTTGAATTAGACCAGGCTTGAAAGGAAAGTCTTTTCAACGAGAAGAAGTGTTGAACCCGCTTGGGGTTCCGGATCTCAGTGCGTCATTTACCCCCGGTTTCGCCGGGGGTAAATCACATTCAAGTCCTTCGGATTTTTTAATTCTATAAACTTGACGCGGGAAGCACAAACCCTTGGACTTACACAGGATGTGAACAGTTTGAAAGCAGAGGTGATTTTTTGGGGCAAAGAAACCCCGCAGGGGTTTAACGTGAATAGCCCCCGGTGAAACCTGGGATGAGCGAACGGATGATCCATCAACCCCGAAAGGGTTGAACTGTTGAAGCATAAGTCTAGGGATTAAGTGTCTTCCTCAGGCAAGCACCATCGAGGAGGTTCTAGATTTTTGGTTGGAGCTAAAGCAACCTCTTTGTCTTCTCCGCCAACTCCCCATACAATTTTTCGCTCACAGGTACCAGCGGCAGCCGAACCCTGTTTTCTGTCATTCCTGCCGAATGCATCGCGGCCTTGATGCCGGATGGATTTCCTTCTGCAAACAGATCCTCGATGATGGGTTGAAGCTCCTGCTGGATGGCTGCGGCATTGCCGAAATCGCCGTTCATCGCATAGTGGGTCATCGAGGCGATCAGCCTTGGAAAAAGATTGGCCGCCACGGAAATGACCCCTTCGCCGCCGATGGAGGTGATGGGCACCACCAGGTTATCGTCGCCCGAGATGACGTTAAAATGATCGGGTTTTCCCTTTAAGATTTTGATGATCTCGCCGAAATTGCCGGAGGCCTCCTTGGTTCCGACGATGTTTTTTGCATCGTGGGCCAGGCGCAGGGTGGTCTCCGCACTCATGCTCACGCTGGTGCGTCCGGGCACATTGTAAAGCACCACCGGCACCGGACTCGCGGCGGCGATGGCCATGAAATGTTGGTAAATCCCTTCCTGCGAAGGTTTGTTGTAATAGGGAACGACGGAGAGTATTCCGTCTGCCTTTTTCAAATTGAGTGATTTCAGCTGCTCGAGCACCTCGGAGGTGCTGTTTCCGCCGACCCCCACTATAATGGGCAATCTGCCTGCAGTTTTGTTGATTACAAAATCAATCAGGGATTGCTTTTCGGCGGCCGACAAGGTGGCAGTTTCGGCAGTCGTACCCAACACCACCAGGAAGTCCATGTGGTTTTCGATCTGGTACTCCACCAGTCTGCCCAGTGCGGGGTAATCGATCTGCAGATCTTCCAAAAACGGTGTGATGAGTGCCACTCCGGCACCCCTGAAATTTTTGTACATCGTGTTATTTGTTCTCATTCAATTTTTCAAGATAATGGATGACCTGCTCCATCAAAATACGGCAGCGAGGATTGGCCGTCACATCGATTTCGAGATCGTAGAAATTCGGATCTTCTGCCCTCCAGCCCACCTTGAATTTGGAGGCGGAGTGAATCAGAATGTATTGCATCGCAATGCTTTTCACCAGTGAGAGATCCAGCAGAATGTCGAACTCCTGCTGAAAAAACTGGACGCCGTCGCCGCTTCTTGGCTTGCCGAAGAAACTCACTTCGCCTCGGTTGAGCAACCAGGAGTTGGAAACCGTTGCCAGCGTCTCCTTTTCCCTTTTGGAGGCGATGTAGCCCAGACCAAAGGATTTGATTCCTTTTTCGTTCAATAACTTACGAAGTGTTTCGTAGGTTTCAATACTCTCTTCGTCCGAAGGGTTCCAGAGGATCCCTACAGATTTGGCAGTTGCCAGGGTCATGATCTTGGCAACCCTGTGTTGTCGTTTGTAGGCCGACAACAACCTGCGCTTGAGGTACGAATTGAATAATTTTCTTAGCATCGTGCAAAGTTATGTATTCGAAATAAATAACAATCCTTTTTTCATCTTTCGGTGTCTTGTTGCAACTTTCAATCTGTAAGTTGCCTGTAGGTTTCTTCCGTGATGATGGGTATTTTGAGGGCCGTTGCCTTCTCCAGCTTGGAGGGGCCAATGTTCTCTCCCGCAATTAAATAGCTTGTTTTGGCAGAAATGGAGGAGACATTTTTTCCGCCGTGCAGTTCAATGTCAGCTTTCAATCCGTCACGTGAATAATTTTGGAAAGTTCCGGAAATAACGAAGGTCAGCCCCTTCAGTTTTTCCGTTGCACCCTCCGTTTGCCTGTTCTCAGCCTCGAGTTTGAGCGGTACGTTACCAAGCCGTTCTATCAAAAGTAGGTGTTGCTCCTTGCCGAACCAACTCAGGATACTCTCTGCAATCTTGGCACCAATCTCGTCGACTGCCACCAGCTGTTCGAGACTGGCTACTTTGAGTGCCTCCACGGATCCGATCCCCCGGGCCAGTTTCTTAGCCACCGTTTCACCCACATAACGGATGCCCAAAGCGAAAAGCACCCGCTCAAATGGAATCTCCATCGAGTTTTTCAGTCCGTCGAGGATGCGTTCTGCTGATTTTTCGCCCATCCGCTCCAGCGAAACCAGTTGCTCTTTTTGCAGCGTATATAAATCTGCCACGTTGCGTACCAGTCCCTGCTGGAAGAGCAGGTCGATGGTTTCGCTGCCAAGGCCATCTACATCCATCGCTTTCCTACTGATGAAATGTTCGATCTTTCCCTTGATCAGTGGCGGACATTCGTCCTCGTTCGGACAGTACCAGGCGGCTTCGCCTTCCTCCCTTACCAGGAGCGTGCCGCATTCGGGACAATGTAGGATGAATTGGATGGCAGTAGCTTCTGGATCCCTTTTTGAGGTATCGACCCCTACAATTTTTGGGATGATCTCTCCGCCCTTTTCGACGAAGACGGTATCGTAGCTGTGGAGTCCGAGGTTCTCGATGATGTCGGCATTGTGCAGTGAGGCACGCCTGACCACGGTTCCGCCCAATTGCACCGGTTCGAGGTTGGCTACGGGGGTAACGGCGCCGGTTCTGCCCACCTGAAAGTCGACACTGAGCAATTTGCTGGCGACTCTTTCAGCCTTGAATTTGTAGGCGATGGCCCATCTTGGACTCTTGGCCGTAAACCCGAGTTCTTCCTGTACTCTTTTGGAATTGACCTTGATGACTACACCATCGGTGGCGAAAGGAAGTTCTTCCCGTTTTTGGTCCCAGATGGAAAGATATTCGAGTATATCCTCCACGTTCCTACACTTCTTCTTGTGCGGGGAGATTTGAAATCCCCATTTGGCGGCCTCTTCCAGCAGTTCGAAATGGCCGTCTGCGGGCAGGTTTTCTCCCAGAACATAATAGAAATAGGCATCCAGCCTGCGGGAGGCAACCACGGAGGAGTTTTGCATCTTGAGGGTACCCGAGGCTGCATTGCGTGGGTTGGCGAAGAGTTGTTCCCCCTTTTCGGTCCGCTCCCTGTTCAAAATTTCGAAGATGGCGAAGGGCATCACGATTTCGCCACGTATCTCGAAATTAGCTGGAAAGTTGCCCTGCAGTTTCATTGGGATGGACCGGATGGTTCGTACATTGGCCGTCACATCGTCGCCCTTCTCGCCGTCGCCGCGGGTCACGGCCCTGAGGAGTTCACCTTCCCGGTAGGTGAGGCTGATGGAGGTTCCGTCGAGTTTAAGTTCGCAGACATAGTCGGGTTGTTCACCGGAGAATTTCTCTACCCTTTGCACAAATTCGGTTACTTCCGTATCGGAATAGCTGTTGGCGAGTGAAAGCATAGGATATTGGTGCAGCACCTGTTCAAATTCGCGGGAGATGTCGCTGCCGACCCTTTGCGTCGGGGAATTGGGATCCGAAAACTGTGGAAATTTGTTCTCGAGGGCGATCAGGTCGCTCATCAAAATGTCAAATTCAAAATCAGTGATGGTGGGCTGATTGAGTTTGTAGTAGTTATGGTTGTGCTGCTCAATTTCTTGACGGAGCTTCACTATCTTCTTTTTGACTTCTTCAGGCGACATAGGTTGATTTTTTTCTTGAACTTTAAAAGTATAAAAAAGGAGCTTATATTTTGCTTATCCACATTTTGTGTTGATAAATCCGCAATTTATTTCTTTGAAGCCGGGTTCGGATAAGCTAAATAATGGTAGTTTTGTTTTGAAATTAGGTTTCATGCTGTCCATTCCGACGGGGTGAATCAAAAAGGGAATCCGGTGAAATTCCGGAGCTGTACCCGCAGCTGTAAGCCCACTCAAAATGGTTTCTGAATCAAAGTCACTGTTCCGGCAGAAGGGACGGGAAGGCACAGAAAACCGGGCGAGCCAGAAGACCTGCCAATTTCAGCTTTGTTCTTGCTATCGGGAAAAACAGCAGGAGTTTTTGTACACATTTTTTCAAGTTTTATTTTTAACCAATTCAATCATGAGAAGCTCATTGATGTTGATTGTCCTGCTGTTTGGCAGTGCCATTGTGTTGACCTCCTGCCAGAAATCGGGAGGCGGTCCGACCGTTCAGGTCGTGGATTTTGAATCGCTGGTTGTACCTCAAACCGGTTACTGGAACGGATCGGATGGTTCAGGATTCTTTGTTGCCGGTGCCCTGAAGTTCGGAAACGAATACACCGCGGCCTGGGGCACCTGGGACGGATTCTGTTTTTCGCAAAAAAATGATTTCACCACGGCGGGTTATAGCAACGAATACAGCGTGGTGGATCCTTCCAACCTGAAGAATAAATTTGTCTTGTTCTATCCCTCCTTTGCAGGAGATATCTTTGCTACTTTCAGCGACAACCTGGATCATACCATCCAATCGATGGATCTATGCAACAGTACCTATACGGCCCTCTCGATG
Source organism: uncultured Bacteroidia bacterium (assembly GCA_903854235.1). Taxonomy (GTDB): domain Bacteria; phylum Bacteroidota; class Bacteroidia; order Bacteroidales; family Prolixibacteraceae; genus CAINVV01. The sequence goes on from CAINVV010000080.1 coordinate 12,882, forward strand.
AAAAACGGCGACGGCTACAGTAAGAAATTCGGCGGAACTTCTGGCACGGATCCCGACTGGTTCAAGGTGACCATCACCGGGTATGATCACACCAACACGAAGAAGGGCAGCATCGATTTTTACCTGGCGGATTTCAGGTCTTCGGATGCGACTAAAGATTACATCCTCGCAAAGTGGACGACGGTCGATTTGAGCTCCCTGGGCAAAGTCAACAAGGTGACTATTTCCTTCTCCTCCTCCGATACGGGTACCTATGGAATTAATACGCCAACCTACCTTTGCATCGACAACCTCAAATACCTCGAGGATCAGGTTATTTTGTGAAAAAAATGCGAACTTTTTTTACAAAATATCGTAACAAACTATGCTGCGTAAGAAATATACTGTTTCTTTGCACATTAAAATTTTAAAAAATATTGTAATGGGTACAGTTTCAAAAGATAGTATGGTTACCCTGACCTACGATTTGAGGTTGGATGGTAAAGAAGGAGATATATTTGAGTCGGCAACGACAGAGAGTCCGCTGATTTTTCTTCACGGTGCAGGATTGATGATTCCCGCCTTCGAAGAGCAGTTGATTGGTAAAAATTCGGGAGACAAATTCGAGATTTCCATTCCTGCAGCCAGTGGCTACGGAGAGATCAACGAAGAGGCCGTGGTTGAATTGCCGCTGGACATCTTCAAGGTCGACGGAAAAGTAGACGATGCGCTGCTTGCAGTTGGCAACAGTGTACCTATGATGTCTTCCCACGGTCAGCGGATGGACGGAATCGTAGTTTCTGTTTCCGGTGAGATCGTCACGATGGACTTCAATCATCCCCTTGCAGGAGAGGATCTTCACTTTTCGGGTGAAATTCTGGAAGTAAGGGCTGCTTCAGCCGAAGAACTTGCTGCTGCTTACAGCACAGGTGGTTGCGGATGCGGAAGTGGTGGATGCGGTGACTCAGGTTGCGGCGACGGTGGTTGTGGCGACGGTGCCTCCTCAGGCGGCGGATGCGGAAGTGGTTGTGGTTGCAATTAAGTCTTCAAGCATAAAAGACAGATAAAAACCCGGTTGATTTCATCCGGGTTTTTGTTTTTTGAAAGAAACCTGTTTAATCCGGGTGACAGGATGCGGAAATGACAGAAAAGTTGAATATTTTTAGCCTGATTAAAAAAATAACGCATTGAACAGTTTTGGAAGAATATTCAGACTCACCTCTTTCGGAGAGTCGCACGGAGCTGCCATTGGCGGGGTCATCGACGGATGTCCGGCCGGGGTGCCCATTGACATAGAGCTTATTCAGCAGGATCTGGATCGCAGGAAGCCCGGACAATCCCATATCACCACCTCCCGGCAGGAAGCCGACCGGGTGGAGTTGCTTTCGGGTATTTTTGAAGGAACCACCACGGGTACGCCCATCGGTTTCGTGATCAGGAACAAGGATCAGCATTCGGCAGACTATTCCAATATCAAGGATTTATACCGGCCCTCCCATGCCGATTTTACCTACGACCAGAAATATGGCGTCAGGGATTACCGTGGGGGCGGAAGGTCATCGGCCAGGGAGACCATCGCCAGGGTGGTAGCCGGATCCATTGCCAAACAGATGCTTGCCACCCAGGGAGTAAAAATTCAGGCCTTTGTCTCCAGGGTGGGAGAGGTCGAATTGGAAAAAAATTACCAGGAGCTGGATCTCGGTCTTACCGAAACCAACCTGGTCAGGTGTCCGGATCCTGAAACGGCAGCCAAAATGATTGCAAGAATCGAAGATGCCGGCAGGAACCACGATACCGTTGGCGGAGTGATCTCGGGTATTGCAACGGGAATCCCGGCAGGGTGGGGGGAACCCGTCTTCAACAAGCTGCATGCAGATTTGGGGTTCGCCATGTTGGGCATCAATGCGGTGAAGGGGTTTGAATATGGTTCAGGTTTCTCGGGAACCAGACTGGCCGGTTCGGAGCACAACGATGAGTTCGTTCCTGGTGAAAACGGAATCAGGACCTTAACTAACCATTCAGGCGGTATTCAGGGAGGAATTTCCAACGGCGAAGATGTGTACTGGAAGGTGGCATTTAAACCCATTGCAACGCTGTTGAAGGAGCAAAATACAGTAGATGTGTATGGCAACGCGGCGGTCATCAATGTTCAGGGACGGCACGATCCATGTGTATTGCCAAGGGCTGTTCCGATCGTGGAGGCGATGGCTGCGCTGGTGTTGGCAGATCATTTTTTGTTGAGCAGAGTTTCTAAGTTATAAATAGATAAAAACGCAGATTATGGAACCAAAAGAAGCAATCATCAAGGCCATGGAAACGGCCGGAAAACCATTGAAAGGCGGCGAAATCGCCGAAGCATCGGGTGTTGACAAGAAAGAGGTCGACAAACTGATCAAGAAACTGGTCGCCGAAGGGAAAGTTGATTCCCCGATTCGTTGCTACTATGCGATAGTTAAATAAAAGGGTTTCGACCCTTTTATTCTTTGTACCCAATCCATGCAGTTTTGAAAACAGGCAACCTCTTCCGAAAAAAATCCATTTCCCTGATCTTGCACGATTCCACGGATCTTGCACTGCACGGCAATGGGATGAAGCGAACCCTCGGGGTGGTCGACCTGACCGCACTCGGCGTAGCTGCGATTGTGGGTGCCGGTATTTTCAGTACCATTGGCAATGCCGCTGCATCCGGCGGACCAGCCGTGTCGCTGTTGTTTGTTTTCACGGCGATAGCCTGTGGTCTATCCGCCATGTGCTATGCGGAGTTTGCCTCGTCCATTCCCATCAGCGGAAGCGCCTATACCTATGCCTATGCCAGCTTCGGCGAGTTGGTGGCCTGGATCATCGGCTGGGATTTGATCATGGAATATGCAATCGGCAACATCGCGGTAGCCATCTCCTGGTCGGGCTATTTTACCGGTTTGCTGGAGGGATTTGGCTGGCACATTTATGCATTTCTGACCACCGACTACCTGACTGCCTACCGGGGATTCCACGAAGCGCAGGCTTTGCTCCAACACGGCACTGCGATTCAGGATCTGAGTCCTACGCTCGGACAAGCCTACCAGGCCTGGATGACGGCACCACAGCTGTTCAATTTCCGGTTTATCGCCGATATTCCTGCCTTTATGATTGTGGTTGCCATCACCTGGATTTGCTACATCGGTATTCGGGAATCCAAGCGGGCCAATAACCTGATGGTGTTGCTCAAGATTGGAGTGCTCATTTTGGTCATCGCAGCCGGGGCATTTTATGTTGATCCGGCGCACTGGTCGCCCTTTGCGCCGAATGGTTTGCCGGGCGTGCTGAAGGGAGTCTCCGGAGTGTTTTTTGCCTACATCGGGTTCGATGCGATCTCCACCACCGCCGAAGAGTGCAAGAATCCCAAGAAGGATCTTCCCAGGTCGATGTTTTATGCCCTTTTGATCACCACTGTTTTGTATGTGCTGGTAAGCCTCGTCCTGACGGGGATGGTCTCCTACGACCAGCTGGGGGTGGCCGATCCGCTGGCATTCGTCTTCGCGAAATTGCACCTGGCCAAACTGTCGGGGGTCATCGCGATCAGTGCAGTGGTGGCGATGGCCAGCGTACTGCTTGTTTTTCAGCTGGGTCAGCCGCGGATATGGATGAGTATGAGCCGTGACGGACTGCTTCCTCCACGCTTTGCAAAACTTCATCCAAAATATCGTACCCCAGGCTTTTCCACGATCGTGACGGGGGTGATTGTGGCCTTACCCTCCCTTTTTATGAACCTGACGGAGGTGACAGACCTCACCAGCATCGGCACGCTCTTCGCATTTATTTTGGTGTCAGGAGGGATTCTGATCCTGAATCCCAAGGGAGACAAAGCCGGCAACAGAAACGGATTTGTGGTGCCTTACCTGAACAGCAGGTATTTCATTCCGCCGTTACTTCTATTTTTAGCCGGATTGATCCTGTTTGTAGGTGGGGGTTTGCCGAATTTCGGTCTCTGGTTCAGTGGATTCTCCATTCATTCCATTCCCTATCTGCTGTTTGCCATCACAACCCTGGTCATTACCGTTCTGGCCCTTGTGAAATCGTGGTCCTTCATTCCGGTTCTGGGCCTTTTGACCAATTTCTATTTGATGAGTGAGCTTGGAATTACCAACTGGACACGTTTTGGCGTTTGGCTGATCATCGGATTGCTGCTTTATTTCAGTTATGGCATCTTCCATTCCAAATTGTCAAAAGAGCAGGAAGTTGGCTGAGAAAGTTTTTTTTGTTGCCTCGTAATATTAAAATTGATTGGATTACATTTTTCGTTCGATGGTTGGGTCTGAAGATGGAAGATTAATCTCTAAGGTCAAGGCTGCCGTTGATGAATCATTAAAAACAGTTAATTCCGGAGAAAATTGAATCAATTTCGTAATTTTGTCCCTGATTGATGAAAATAATTAAATATGCTGCCCATGATCACCAAATCCTTCCGTCAATGTGGACTCCTATTGTTTTTCCTTTTCATCACTCAGGTTACCACTGCACAAAAATTCACCGATCATCTTCACATCAACGGTAGAATTCGGGTGGATAACGAAGATCCCACCGGAGCTGTAGTTACCATAACCAACCAAACCACCAAAAAATCCGAAAAAAGCGTAACCGTCAACATTACAGGGAAATTTGAACTGGATCTCAGTTTTTTCTCGGAATACAGAATGACGGTAACAAAGGATAATCACTACACCAAGGACATTGATGTCTCCACGATGATACCCTCACAGGTTTGGGCCAAGGACAGCATCTTCCCGCCATTTTTGATGGTGGTGACCATTTACAAAAAGGTACCCTATGTCACGCTAAGCTTTGAAGGCAGGGTAGTAGGTAAGATCGCCTACTCACCAAAGGGAAAGCTGGATAATTTTGATTCGAACATATTCATCGATGACAGGGATATCCGGAAAGAGATTGATCAGGCGTTGAAGGATCACGAAGATGAGATTTTCAATCAGAAGATGGCCGAGGCCGTGGAGTTTGAAAAGAAAAACCAGATTCGGGAGGCCATTCACGCCTATGAAGAGGCCCTGGCGCTTCGCAAGAATGATCAGTTCATCAAGCCCAAATTGAAAGAACTTACCTCAGACTTACAAAATTTGGAAAAAGATGCGGCCTTGGAGGCTGATTTTAACAGACTTCTTGCCGGCGGCGATGAAAATGTGGCCAAGCTGAAATACCCCGAAGCCATTAGCAATTTCAAGGCTGCACTGGTTATCAAACCAGGGAATCAGGTGGCTTCCGATAAATTGAATAATGCAGAACAGCTTCTAGCCAAGGCAAATGCCGAAAGAGCTAAACTGGATGAAGCGTTTAACAAGTTGCTGACAGAAGGAGATACCCATGTTTCGGAGAAGAAATTTAGTGAAGCAATTGACAATTTCAAGGGTGCACTTCAACTCAAGACAGGAGACAAAGTGGCCACGGATAAATTGGCCAATGCAGAACAACTCCTCGCAAAGGCCAATGCAGAAAAGGCCAGGCTGGATGCCGAATTTGCCAGGTTGCTAGCTTCAGGGGATGACAATGTTTCCAAAATAAAATATACCGAAGGAATTACCGATTTCAAGGAGGCACTGAAAATCAAACCGGAGGATAAAACGGCCACGGCAAAACTAGCCAATGCAGAACAGCTACTGGCCAAAGTCAATGCCGACAAGGCGAAACAGGATGCTGAATTTGCCCGACTTTTGGCATCTGGAGATGAAAAGGTGGTTAAACAGCAGTATCCGGAAGGGATTACCGATTTCAAGGAGGCGCTGAAGATCAAGCCGGAGGATAAAACGGCCACGACCAAACTGGCCAATGCAGAACAGCTACTGGCCAAAGTCAATGCCGACAAGGCGAAACAGGATGCTGAATTTGCGCGCCTGCTGGCATCCGGTGATGATCAGGTAAAAGGCCAGAAGTACCAGGAGGCAATTATCAATTTCAAAGGTGCATTGGTTTTGAAGCCTGCCAATGCCCTCGCGGAGGAGAAATTATCCAATGCAGAGAAGTTACTGGCTAAGGTGAATGCCGACAAAACCAAAATGGAAGAAGCGTACAACAGGTTGCTGGCTTCCGGGGATATCAACGTAAACAAGCAAAAATATGCGGAGGGGATACTGGATTTCAAGGAGGCATTAAAGATTAAACTGGACGACAAGGAGGCAACTTCCAGACTGGCAAATGCGGAGAAATTGCTGGCGAA
>CAINVV010000081.1 GCA_903854235.1 uncultured Bacteroidia bacterium
AACCACGAAGAGCTGCCCCTACCTACCTTTTGGCTCAGATCCTTTCAATCTGAAATATCAGACGTTGCATGCACTGTCTCTACTTGTGCCATTTTCAAATTTGGTTCAGTTCTGTCCGCCCGTTGCCTACAATACCTTTACCGCTATGTGACAGTCTTTTTAGTATCAGGATGATTGAATTCAACCCCCATTGGGGTTGTCTGAGAGTGTTTTTGCATTGACCACGGGTTTCACCCGAGGTTATTGACATTCAAGCCCTTCGGGCTTTCCCGAACAATTCCGAATTTATTTGCTTAACCTATTGGGCAGCCACGAAGAGCTGCCCATACCTACCTTTTGGCTCAGATCCTTTCAATCTGGAATATCAGACGTTGCTTGCAATGTCTCTACTTTCGCCACTCTCAGTTCTCAACTCTTCACTTTTCACTCTTCACTTTTCACTCTTCACTTTTCACTCTTCACTCTTCACTTTTCACTTTTCACTTTTCACTCTTCACTCTTCACTCTTCACTCTTCACTTTTTTCCTTACTTTTACCCCATGATCAAATTTCTCTTTTCCATCCCTCAGTGGTTGCGGTTGGTGGTTGTCCTCCTGTATCTTTCGATCGTGGCAAAGCTCTCCCTGATGCCCAGCAATCAACTGCCAGAATTGAATCCTTTTGATGGATTTGACAAGGTTGTACACGGATGTATGTACTTTGGTCTCACCGTTCTGGCCTGCTGGACCTTCCAGGCTGAGGTAAAACGCAACTGGATCCTCTACATTGTGGTTTTTGCCATCTTTTGGGGACTGCTGATGGAGTTCTCCCAACTCGAGATGAAGGCTGGCAGAGCCTTTGAGTGGACGGACGAGCTGGCAAATTCTGTTGGCGCGCTTTTGGGGGCTTCCATTTATGTTTGGATCGCAGGCAAATACCGCAGAAGGGAATCAGCATCAAGAACCAGAGGCCGGGGCGATGATTCAGGAAGGGGAAGACTAGGTAACTAAGCCTCTTGGCGAGGAAAATGGTTGGTGAATAATCAAAAACAAATTTTTATGGCAGTTCAAAATATTAAGATTGGCGACAAGGTTCGCTTTATGAATGAAGTTGGCGGTGGCAAGGTAACAGCCCTGCTTTCCAAGGAGATGGTAAGTGTAGAGACACAGGATGGGTTTGAAATTCCAACCTACATCAAAAATCTGGTGATCATTGAGCCGGATCTCCCCTCTTCCTCCCAAAGACAGGGATCAGGCAGTTCTTCGCAGCGAGATCAGGCCTCTTTTTCCAACTCCTCCTCCCAATCATCCTCTTCCGATCGTTATCCCGAAGTAAAAAGCAGTGGATTCAAGGAGATCAACCAGTTCAAGGGCAATGAATTCCCGGAATTCATCTTTGCAGCACTTCCCGACAATCCGGGAAATCCGCCGGAAGGCAAAATCAACCTCTATCTGGTCAACGATTGCAATTACACCCTGATTTACCATTTCGCGACCAAAATAGTCGGACAATATACGACCGTGGATGCTGGATTATTGGAACCAAATACCAAAGTTGAGTTGGAAAGCATTCAGCCAAAGGGGATGGGAGAGTTGCCCGAATATTGTTTCCAGCTGCTTTATTTCCGGAAGAGCGCTCTTCAGCTGGAAGAACCGGTTCAAAAGGAGATCCGCATTTCGCCAGTCAAATTCTTCAAGGCCTCCTCCTTTGTGAAAAATAACTATTTCAACTCTCCTGCCCTGCTTATCAAACTGGCCGATCATCCATTGAAGGCGGAGCTGGATAAACTAACAGACAAGGAATTACAGCAGGTTACACTGACCAAAGAGCCAAAAAAAATTACCAATACTTTGTTGCCAAAGTCGGACCTGGTCGAGATAGACCTACACATCCAGCAACTGATTGATGATATCCGTGGTCTCTCCAATGCTGACATGCTCAAACTGCAGCTGGATGTTTTCCGGAAGGAGATGGAAAATGCTATTGCTACGGGAGTAAAGAAAATTGTCTTCATCCACGGCGTGGGTGATGGAGTCCTGAAGAACGAACTCCGCCGTGAACTTCAACGTAAATATGCCCGTTATCCTTTCCAGGACGCCTCGTTCAGGGAGTATGGGTTTGGGGCAACAATGGCGGTTTTAAGAAAGTGAAAAGTGAAGAGTTGAGAACTAAGAATTGATAGTGGTTCCGGTAGAGACGTTGCATGCAACGTCTGGTGTGATTTTTTTGACTACAATGAATATATTGCAGAAATGCGAGCCGCGTTGCGGCAACAGGATGGTAGAAAACGAATGATTCAATGCGCGCCATACGCGCACAAATATTGAAAAAAGATAATCAGATGTGATAGGTCGCTGAGCGAAGTGGAACTTGAAGCCGAAGGGTGGAAGGAAAGGAACCAAATAAATTGAAAAACAAAGCGTTACTTTTCATTTATCACATTTCATTTTTCATTTTCGCCAATCCAGTACAAATTCGCATCCCCATAACTTAAGAACCGGTAGGATTTTTCGAGTGCGTGTGCATAGACCCTTTTCCAGTCGCTTCCAAGTATAGCGGAAATAAGCAGTAGCAAAGTGCTTTGAGGTTGATGGAAATTGGTGATCAAACCATCAATGAGGCGGAACTGATAACCTGGAACGATCATGATTTGGGTAGTTGTTTCCAGCACTGTCATTCCCCGGACCTCCATCCACGTTGCTATGGCCTTTAAGGCCGTTGATGTGTCGATCTCGGCCATTGGTAAATCATAGGGCTCCCATTGTGTCACACCCAGCTTATCGGCTTCGATTTGGGGATTCCTGATAATTTTACATCCGATCCAAAAGAGGCTTTCCAGGGTCCTGACAGAGGTTGTTCCGACTGCCAAAACTACCTCCGAATGATTCATCAACTGTTTTAGCAAATCCTGGGTTACTGCAAAATATTCGGTGTGCATCAAATGCTCCCCGATGGTTTCACTCTTTACCGGTTGGAAAGTACCGGCTCCAACGTGTAGGGTCAACTCCTGGCAAGTAATATGTCGATCGGCAAGCTCACCAAGAATACGATCCGTGAAGTGTAAACCAGCAGTTGGCGCAGCCACGGAACCTTTAATACGAGCATAGACCGTCTGGTATGCTGTCAGGTCGATCGTCTCGGAGGCTCTGTGCAGGTAGGGAGGAATAGGAATGTTTCCTGCAGCTTCCAGAATTTCTGCAAAATTAAAATTCGCCAGATCCCAGCTGAAGCCGATTTCGAAGCTCCCGTCCAGTTCTCCCAGCAAACGTGCAGACAATAAAATTTCCTGATCTGCTATCCTGACGGTGAGGGTCAACGGTTCCCCCTTCCACCTCTTCTTGTTGCCCACGATGCATTTCCACCTGCAGGAGTTGGTCTGTGCAAAGGAGAGCACATAATCGTGGGGCAGCGTTGGTTCCAGACAAAAAATCTCAATGGCTGCTCCCGTTGCTTTTACAAATTGAAGCCGGGCCCGGATGACCCTCGTGTTGTTGAAAACCAGCATGGAATGCTGCGGCAGCAATTCAGGCAAATCGGAAAAATGGAGGTCCTGAATGGCTTCCTCTTTCCACTCCAATAATTTTGAACTATCGCGTTCCGGCAAAGGGAATTTGGCTACTGCCGAATCTGGTAGTTCATAATTGAAGTCGGTAATGCGGTACGATTTATATTTTTCGGATCCCATGCTGGTATTGAGTCTGGAAAATTGAATAATGAATGACAGATGGTTGTCTTGCAGTGAAGAAACAGATTTCCCCCTGGTCGGTAATTCTTTTTTTTTGTGCTAAAAGTAGCGCCTTTTTCTGATTACCCACGTACCACGTTTTTTGGTTTCTTCCGAAGGTCTCCATTTTAACCCTGCGGTGAAGCCCGTCCTGTTTTCAAAACGTTGGCCAAGATCGTTGGCCACTGCAACGTTAAATTCGAGTGGCGAATTCTTTGGAATATATATTATTTCTTCGAAGGAGGACAATTCCGTGACAGGAGTCTGCAAGGAATAACCATTCGATCCGAAATTTCCAGAATAGGTTAGCATCACTTTCCAGACAAGGTTTTTACCCAGAAAGCCTTTCAGGCCAATATGATGCATCCACATCCGGGTATCTTCAAAACCCATTGAAACGCCAGTATCATTGAGGGTTGGAACAAATAAAGGGGAACCCATCATTTGTGCAAAATGGGTAAACCCGGATTGATATTCTGAATTATTGAAATAACTTTCCCCCCCCGAAATCTGATTTGAGCTGGCGATGTTGTCCTGACTGAGTGTATTCATCCATTCGTAAACGAATTCATTCAGTATTCGCGGTTCAGTACCCATCGATACATGAATCCCCCATAATCCATCGGCGATATTCGCCAACTTCATTCCAGCCCGGTTTTGAAAAGGATGGTTCCAATAAATTGAGACTTGCTTTTCGTTGAATACTTTGTGAATCTCCAGATTATACAAATAAAACTGGCTCCCGGCTACATTACCTTGATCACTAATCGGGAAATCGCTGCCACCTTTCATGGACAAGATGTATCTGAAATAGTCCTTCCAACCGGGTAACGGACCCAGTGAGGGCGAAGTTCCACCCCAAAAAACATAATGTTCGAGTCCAAAGGTTACATCCAACTTCCAGGGCAGTTCTATTCTTGCATCAAAGCTTTTGTGGTGCAGGTGCGCATTTTGAATGTAGCTGTTGTCAAGAATCATCCCTTCCGAGTAATTGGCTTTCCAACTAAAGAATCCCTCTTTGAACGGGAAAGATACAAATCCGTTGGTAGCCAGTGCAATTCGCGGAACTGGTCGGGCGTTGTTAGCGGCATCAAGGTTTCCGTTGGTAGACGAGAGTCCACCGAAACGTACCGAATCCGCTTCTGCGCCAATTCTCATTGTCAACCAGTCGTATCTGGCTCCCACCCAATATTGGTTTGGCTGGTAGTAGATTTTATCCCCATATCCTGCAACAATTTCGGCCCCAAAAGTATAATCCCACTTTCCTGAGCCCCCGGTCTCAAAGGATCGGCTAAAACCGGTCCGCAGAAGCTGTGTGATGCTGTTAGGTGATTGGAAGACCCCGTCCTGATTGGATCTTAACCAGAATGGGAGGTCCTTGCCCGTGGAGACATAGGAGGCTATAGAGGCATTGGCAGAAAGTGTTCCTCCCTCCTGGGCATGAAGGTCAGTAACGAAAATCGCAAGGAAAACCAGGAATAGGTTCAATCTCATATTCATTATCCTTCCTACGCAAAAACAGAGAAAAAGTAAAAAAACGCAGGCCTGTAAGCCGGGTTCTGTTTTGCATTCTGTCATTGATCTGGGACAGATGTCACCATCCGCCTCTTGCAGCCTACCCCCTGCAAGGATGGTTCCGAAGAACCGTTCGGGAGCGGGCAGCCCCCTTCCTTTCGGACTTGCAGTATATTTGGCCTTACAACCCATGAGATGTACGGCTGGCTGTGTTGCCACAGTCACCGGTGGGCTCTTACCCCACCTTTTCACCCTTGTTCCGGCCTAAACCGGGACGGTCATTCTCTGTTACACGACTGCAGACTTTCGCCCGCCTTCCCGTTAGGAAACATGGTGCCCTGCGTTGCCCGGACTTTCCTCCCCGCTTTCGCGAGGCGACAGAACGGCCTGCTTTTTTGCAAAGATAGTATTTTATCAGGAAGAGTTTAGGGAGATGGGAGGGGGAGAAGTGGAGAACGAAGAGTGACGAGTCAATTATGTTGATGCCTAAAATACGTTGACCGTTTTTACCCTTTTAACTCACAATTAATTGCAGAAAATACATCTTGATTCTGAGGTGTTGTTTGCTCAAGTCGATAAGGGCTCGATGCCCTGTTCGACTTGGTAATTGCATCAAATGACTCTGTCATCCTCAGCGTTGCTTGCTGAACTAAAAGTAATTGTTTTTTTTCATACGCTATGGGAGTCATGTAATTTAGTGATTTATGTGGCCTGTCTTCATTGTAAAGTAATACTGCACGGTCAACACTTTTTGACAAATGTTCAAATGTGCTGATTTTCCAGTGTTTGAGATAGTTGTTTTTGATGATACCATTTATTCTTTCTGCTTTCCCATTTTCAAAAGGATATTCACACATACTATTTATCATGTGGTAATGACTTGTTAGGGTAATGAATTCTTTGTCATAGTACTGGCCGCCGCCATCAGAATGGAAAATAGTATCTAAGGGAAGAGTGCCACCTCTTACTTTGATAACCATTTGCATAGCCGGGATAGTTGTTTGCTCTGTAGTAAGTCTTCTTGAGACACTGTATCCCAGTATCATCCTGGAAAAGCAATCCATAATAAATGTGATGTAGTAGAATTTGTCTTCTATCTCAAAGTAAGTTATATCACTACTATAAGCCTGGTTAATTCGCAATAGTATTAGTCCGGTCAGATGATTCTCGAACCGTATTGTACCTGTGCTATTGGTGGTTCTGGGACCGTTAATGCGGCGAGTAATACCAAATCCCCAGTCACTGCATAGTGCTTCAAATTTGTCTCGCCCCAGGCTTCTGGGGGATATTTTATAGTACATGGCTCTGCAGCTTAATGTCGGATGATCCTCTCGAATATCAACCACTATCTGCTTGAGAAAGCCAACTTCTTCGTTATATAACATTCTTCGATCCAGCATTTGATGAATGGCTTGTTTACTCGTCATCAGTGTTAAGTAAAACATATTCAGACTACAGTTGAGTTGCTCCCTGTGTTGCCAATACCAAATAATGGACCTTTCTCGAATTTTTTTTTAATATCAATTCCGTACTCTTGCTCAGTGAGCTCCATCATTTTAGACTGGAAATCAATCAGAAGTTGTTTCTGACCTATGATACGCTCTAACTCAGCAATCCTTTGCTTCTGATCCAGAATCTTGCGCGTGTCACTTTCGCTCTCAACAATAGTTCTTATCCCTTTCATTCGATGATTGCTGTATTTTGTAAGCCAATTACTTACGTTCGAAGCTCGTACTTCATATTGACGGCTCACCTCAGCAATACTAGTGATTTTTTGCTCTATTTCCCTTACCTTTCTCTGTTTAAACTCTTCGCTGAATGTCCTTCGCCGTCTTTCTTCAGTGCTCAATTGAAACTGTTGTCTTTTTGCCATCTTTTTACCGTTTAAAAAATTAATTTTAACTCTTTAAACGGTCAACATATTTCAGGCTCTGACAGAAGTGGTAGGAGGCATATGACTTAGGAATTTATTTTGTTTTTGGTAGTTTTTATTGTCGCTACAAGCATACTTATCAACTCATTGTTCCTAGACAGAAGATGTGTGGCTTGATTGGTGTCAATAAGATTTGAATCCTTCA
>CAINVV010000082.1 GCA_903854235.1 uncultured Bacteroidia bacterium
CCGTGATGAGAAAACCTTCCTTTTCTCAATTCGGTTTACTCAAAAGATTCTTTGATCAGGTGAATGAAAAGCACGGATTGAAGCAGCAACTGATCCCTTATTTCATCTCCAGTCACCCGGGAAGCACTGTCGAAGCAATGGCTGATCTGGCAGCCAAAACGAAAGCACTGGACTTCAAACTGGAACAGATTCAAGACTTCACTCCTACGCCAATGACCATGGCCACCGTAATTTACTATTCAGGCTACCACCCTTATACCCTCGAGAAAATATATACAGCCAAAACCGCGGAGCAGAAACTTGCACAACGAAAATTCTTCTTCTGGTACAAAAATGAATATCGAAAGGAGCTGATCACCGAATTGCGAAAGATGAACAGACCGGATCTGGAGAAAATACTATTCAATAAGTAATTTTCGAATTTGGATTTTCGAAAGCGCACCAAATCTACAGTCGATGAATACCAACCATCCTATTTTTCGCTTACGGGTTCAAATTGCCTTCAAATGACGGATTGGATTCGGGCGCTTCAATCGTAAATCGAAAACCCAAAATCGAAAATCCAAAATTGCTACCGGTGGAACTTCTCCCCGATGAATTCCAGTCCGGTTGCCAGACCGCTTCGCCAGTAACTCCAGGTATGGCCCCCATCCCGGACACGGTATTCGTGCGGAAGGCCAATTTTTCGCATTTCAACATGTAGGGCCGAATTTCCGTTACACAGGAAATCATCGTCGCCGCAATCAATCCAGAAACGGACAGATTTGAGCTTTTCCAGCGGCACGGTGTGTATGAGATCCAAAGGATTATTGGCTTTCCAGGCCTCACTCAGACGCGCCTCCCCTTTCAGCTCCTTGCCAAAAAGCCCCGAAAAAAAGCGCATATAACCCTCATCTTCCATCTTAACGATCTCTTCATTCGTAAATGTGCCCGAACTCAGGGCCACGCAACTCACGAATAAATCCGTGTTTCTCATGGAAAGCTTCAGCGCACCGTATCCTCCCATCGAGAGGCCGGCAATGGCCCTGAACTCCTTTTTGGAGCGAATCCGGTACTCCTTTTCGACAAATGGAATAAACTCCTGAATAAAAGTATCTTCCCAGGTAATCTTATGGTTGAAACTGTTGCAATACCAGGTCACCTTCCCATCCGGGATGACAAGGATACAGGCTGGAAATTTCCCATCGGCAATGCCTTTGTCTGCAATCTTTCCGGCCTCTCCAAACTGGATCCAACCGGTCTCATCGTCCGAGAAACCATGCAGCAGGTAAACAACGGGATAGCTCCTTTGAGAGGTGGCATAATCAGCAGGAAGGTAAACAGCGTATTTCATTACTTCCCCTGTTTTGCTTTTGAAAGCAATCGATTCAAGTACCGTTCCATTTTGTGAAAATGCTTGCAAAGTAAGCAGCGCAATGGCAAAAAAAGCAAATATCTTCTTCATTTTCCCTAGAATATCAGTGGTGAAATTGGTTAACTTTCCATACAAATCTAAGAAAATATGGCCTGATTTGCTACCTTTGGAGGATAAATACAAACATCCTAACAAGACAGACGATGACTACACTTTTTCTGGGATTTTTATTCGGGGCCATCCTCCAGAGTGCAAAACTCAACCGTTTCGACACCATCAGCGGAATGGCTACGCTTGAGAACTACAAAGTTGCCAAAGCCATTGCATTGGCCATCGGAGTAGGTGTGATCCTGCTAAATCTGGAAATAGGACTTGGTCTTGCTTCCTATCACATCAAACCTTTTATTCTGGGTGGAATAGTATTGGGAGGCCTGATATTTGGCGCTGGCATGGCCATTCTCGGTTATTGCCCGGGCACAGTGATGGTCTCTGCAGGGGAGGGATCACTGGATGCCATGGTCGGAATTTTGGGTGGTTTGGCTGGTGGCTTGTTATATACGCTGGTACTTCCTTCCTTGGGTGGACTAATTGGTCCTAATCTCGGGACATTTTCGTTGCACACCGCATTTGCTGCTGATCCTTTTCTCTTTTACTCCCTGATGGTACCATCCGGTTTGGTTTTCATAGGCATTGCCTTTGTCATTCATCGCTTTGATAAAAGCACCGATAAAACCTGGATTTTTGCCGGAACTGCCCTGGCAATACTCAATACCATTGTCTTTGCCACCGCAGTTTCTGATCGCCCCATTGGTGCATCCACCTTTTTTCCCTATGTGGCAGATAACATCTTTGGAGCCACCAACAGTGCCTATTTCACCCAAATCACCAAACCCGGATCCTGGGAAGTGTTGTTTTTGGCTGGGTCCTTTCTTTCAGGGATCGTGATCTCCCTTTTGAGAAAAGAGTTTAAAATCAAAATGATACCTGCCAACTGGGAAAGGTACCACGGGAAAAGCTATCTCAAAAGGATTATTTGGGCTTTTGCCGGTGGCTTTATCCTGATTTTTGGGGCACGCATGGCAGGAGGATGTACCTCCGGGCACGTCATCTCCGGAGGAATGCAACTTGCTGCCAGCAGTCTGGTTTTTGCACTATTCGTGTTCGTCGGACTACTCCTCACCGGAAAATACTTTTACCTCAAAAAATGAACGGATGGCGAATAACCTTCCATTCATATTAGTGCATTAATTGACCTTTAATCATATGAACAGCAGTAATTTTTTGGCTTTTGACCTTGGTGCTTCATCCGGAAGAGCCATGCTTGGAACAATTTCTGACGGCAAACTAAAACTTACGGAAATCCATCGCTTTGAGAACCGTATGGTCGAAATAGACAATCATTTCTATTGGAACATCTTCTTGATTTTTGATGAGTTGAAAACGGGGTTAAAAAAATGCATCCGCGATTTTGGCATACAGCCTGATTCCATTGCGGTTGATACCTGGGGAGTAGATTTCGCCTTCCTTGACAAGGATGGGATGATAGCCTCGCTCCCTTTTGCCTATCGCGATCATCGTACCGACACTGCCATGGAGGAGCTTTTTAAGATTATTCCCAGAGACGAACTTTACGCGCTGACGGGCATCCAGTTGATGCAATTCAATTCCCTCTTTCAGCTTTTTGTCAACCACCGTGATCAAACTCCCCAATATGAAGTGGGCAAAGAACTTTTGTTTATGCCGGATGCCCTCTCCTACCTATTCTGTGGTGTGAAAAAGAATGAATTTTCGATTGCCTCCACTTCCCAGATGCTCAAACCCGGTCAGTTGGCCTATGAGGAGACGATCTTCCAAAGATTGGGCATCGACCAGCGAATTATGCAGGATATCGTATTGCCGGGTACCGTGCTCGGCATGATCAAACCGGAAATTCAGAAAGAGACAGGTAGCAATCCTATTCCAGTAGTTGCTGTTGCGTCGCACGATACAGCCTCCGCCATTGCTTCTGTCCCGGCTCAGGGTAAAAATTGGGCCTACATCAGTTCTGGCACCTGGTCGCTTATGGGCATTGAATCAGACCAGCCACTAATATCCAAAGAGATACTCGATCTCAACTTCACCAATGAAGGTGGTGTTGAAGGCACTACGCGCTTCCTTAAAAATATCATGGGGATGTGGTTGCTGCAGGAATGCAGAAGAATTTGGTCGAAGGAAATCAATTACTCCTGGAATGAAATGGTTGAATTAAGTATCCTTGCGCAACCATTTAAATGTCTGATAGATCCTGATGATCCAATATTTCTCAATCCCGGGAGTATGCCGGAGGCCATTCGTACTTTCTGTCTTAAAAGTGGTCAGGCAACACCTGAATCTCACGGAGAGTACATTCGTTGCATCTTTGAAAGCCTGGCCTTGAAATACCGGGTGACACTGGACTCAATTCTTTCCGTCTCCAACCAAAAGATAGGCAAGATCCACTTGATCGGTGGAGGAGCAAACAACGAGTTGCTTTGCCAGTACAGTGCCAATGCCATTGGCTTGCCCGTGATTGCTGGTCCGACCGAAGCTACTGCCATTGGGAATATCCTACTTCAGGCAAAGGCGCTGAAGGTGGTCGACTCGCTTCAGGAGATTCGGTTGATGGTCGAAAATTCATTCGAAACAAAAGTATTTCTACCCGAGGATGCCGAACATTGGGAAAGCCAGTTGGGTAGATTCCGTCTCCTTATCAATGCAGGAATTTTGGCCCCGGGATAACCATTGATAGGTGTAACAGCCACTTTCTACTTATTCCTGTTTGGACCGTATCATATATTTTCTATTTTTGGTACACACGAAAAGGAAGTATTGTCTAATCGTTTAATTTAAAGAAATGAAAAAAATCTATTTTTTTCTCCTAATATTTACCCTTATAGCCCATACCTCTCACGCGCAGATACCGCAGCACGTGTTGGGACTTCGTTTTGGAACCGGAGATGGGTTTGGTACTGAAATCTCCTATCAGTATGGGTTAACGACAGTGAACAGGGTGGAATTGGATCTTGGTTTCAGCAGCGACCACGTCAGTTATATGGGCAGTAGGTACAACTCTACCAGCTGGGCACTTTCAGGACTTTACCATTGGGTTCACAGATTGGATACGAATCTGAATTGGTACCTGGGACCAGGGGCAAAGCTCGGATCCTGGAGCTACGATTCGGGATACCATTACAGTTACAGCAATGGTATATTTCTAGCTGCTGCCGGTGATGTCGGCGTTGAATATACCTTTCCGCCGGGCATCCAGCTTGCGCTGAATGCACGTCCTGAAATAGGACTGATCAACCACGGAACAGAGATCAATGTAGGATTTTCGGTCCGTTACCAATTTAAGTAGGAACCACTTTCACCAACCGGATAGTTTTTTAGGAGATAAATACCATAACCTGATAATTCCCAAATGAAGAAACTTCTTTTCGCATTGGCGTTGGCGCTTGTAGCGACGCAGGCGGTTCTGGCACAGGGGCCAGAACAATCCGTGGGATTGCGCTATGGAGCAATTTTTGGATTGGGAACGGAAATTTCCTACCAAAGAGGTTTGAACTCCGGCAAACGGTTGGAGTTCGACCTTGGATTTAACAGCAGGTACGAATACATCAACAGCCTAAGACAGGATTACAACAGTTGGGCCGTTACCGGCTTATATCAATGGACCTGGAAACTCGACAAGATCGACGCCAATCTCAGCTGGTATGCCGGTTACGGGGGTAAAATAGGATTTTGGAGTTCCAGTCAAAAATATGATTCCAGGTATAAAAATGGGATTTTTCTGCTTGCAGCAGGAGATGTAGGGATGGAATATGCCTTTCCAGCAGGGATTGTCTTTGGTTTGAATGCCCGGCCCGAACTGGGACTCTACAACCAGGGCGTTGGTGTCAACTTTGGTTTTGCGGTGCGTTACCAGTTCAGATAATTTTTACACTCCTGATGATAACCATAATAATCGTTCTATCTGCCGGAGTTTTGACTGGTTTTCTGCTTATTGGTCGACCTGTCTGGCACCGTTACAACAACAAACTTCTGAACCTGGCGATTTATGGGATGCTCTTCCTGCTTGGTATCTCAGTCGGAACAAACAAGGAATTGATTGGAAATCTCGGGAAGATCGGATACGAATCCGTGGCCATCTCCATTGCTTCTATCGCCGGAAGTGTGTTGTTTTCAACTTTCGTATTCAGGTTTTTATTCAAACAAAATGCGAAGTAGTCTGATATTCTTCGCATTTTTCGTGTCTGGCATTTTTGCCGGACTCTCTGGTTTATTGCCGGATGGATTTGATTTCAATAGATTTGGAAATTATGCCCTCTACCTTTTGATGTTTTTGGCAGGAGTCAGCATTGGAAGTGACAAGGATTCCTGGAGGGTGTTGGCCACCCACAATTACAAAATAGTCTGGGTCCCGGTTAGCATCGTCGTTGGGACAATGACTGGCTCTGCGCTTGTGGCAGCCATTCTCCCATCGCTGACTTTGCGAGAAACGATGGCGGTTGGTGCAGGTTTTGGTTACTATAGTCTCTCGAGCGTTTTCATCACCCAGCTCCACAGTCAGAGTCTGGGGGTCGTTGCACTTTTGTCAAACATCTTCAGGGAAGTAGCTACCCTTCTCGCAACTCCCCTTCTGGTCGGTTACTTTGGAAATCTTGCCGGAATTGCCTCGGGGGGGGCTACGGCGATGGATACCACCCTTCCCGTGATTAGTCGTTATTCCGGTCAATCCTATGCCGTTGTGGCAGTATTTAGCGGCATCGTCCTCACGATCCTGGTTCCCTTTCTGGTCACCTTCATCCTGACGGTATAACTGCTAGTTATTTTAATCTTCATCTGCCAGATGCTCCTGACTCAATGACTCTTCAAAGAATGCACTGGCTCCCGGATAATCAAAATCTGTCATTGCCTTTTCGAGCGGAAAAAGAAAAAATTTGCACTTCGCGGTAGCACAAACCGTTCCATCTCCGCTCAGGAGCCTTCCGTCCACAAAAGCCATTCGACTGGTTTGTTCACTGAGTCTGCCTCGCAGGGTTATTTCACCGTCACTGACCAATACGGCCTTGCGGTAACTGATTTCCATGGATGTTGTTACTCCAACCGTTTGACAGAGTGTCTGCACCACCCAGCTGCAAAGCTCATCCATCAAGGCAGCCTGAATGCCGCCGTGAAGCACATTTCTAAAACCTTCTGCCCATCTCTGCGGATTCCAGTGCGCCACTACTTCGTCACCATCCAGTTCGAATTTCAATTGCAGTCCTTTTTCATTGTCAGGAGAACAACCAAAGCAATTGTATTCTCTTCTTCCCGAATTCACATAAGGGTTGACTATTTTTTTTGCCATAAAACATATTTATTCCAAAACAACATTAACTACTTCGTTCATTTGCAGATACCATAATTTCCCCTCACAGGAGTGAAATCCCATTTTTTTCAGATCAGCCAGGTAGCCTCGCATCTGCCGCAGGTCTTTATCCGATTTTTCGCCCGTTTTGTAATCGATGACAACGGCACGATTACCTTTTAGCATCACCCGATCTGGCCTGTGTTTTGATTCTCTGACCCTGAGTATATCCCTTTCATTCAATACTTTCCATGTTTCGTCATACCATTCCGAGTAAGGTTTTGAGGCCAACAGCCCTTCGATACGGGATTGAATTTCAACTCCTTCCCCAACGGTTAGATTGCCAGTTGATACCATTTGGGCTACTGCAGGTCTGATGTCCTGAATGGTGACAATCTTCTCGAAAATCTGGTGCATCATGGTCCCCCTGTTGATCCGCTCAGACTGCTGATTGCCAGTCAACTGGAAATAATCCTTGCTGTGAAGCCTGATCTCCATCCGATTGTTGTTTGAAAGCAGGATTAACGGATCATTCGGACGTTCCTGCCTGTCAGATTGCAATTGGTTTCCGGAACTGTAGAGACTTCCAAGTTCAAATATTCTTTCTATTGGATCCCAGAATTTTTCCAGCGAAATATACTTTCCCTTGGCGATGCTGTCATCCAAATTTGGTTGTCCGAGGATGGTCTGCATCAGTTCGGCTACATTGCTGACCGTTTTGATCTCCTCCCGATAGGGCAGGATGACAAAAAGATTGTTCACAGCACGGGTCATGGCCACATAGAGCAGATTGAGGTTATCCATACTGGTGAAAAGCAACTCCTGAAAATAATCCCTGGAAAAAAGAGAATTCTTTAGTTTGCCGTCACATTTCAAAAGGACCATTTTCAGTTGATTAAATGGCTCCTTGTCAGGAAGAGCCCAGATATAGGGCGATTTATTTGAATTTATTCCTGTTTCCCAATTGCAGAAGGGAATGAAAACGGTAGGGTATTCGAGTCCTTTGGATTGATGTATCGAAGAGATCCTGATAAAATTTCTGACATTCGGAAGACTGAGGGTCTTGTTGCTACCATTTGCCTCCCACCACTCCAAAAATCCAGGAATCCCACCACAATCCTCCCTGCCGAATTCGAGTACCATATCCAGAAATGCCTGAAGATAAACCTTTTCCCCGGTAACCTCACCCAATCCGAAATGATCGATGATGGCAACTGCCAGTTCAAACAATGGCAATGCCAGGAGTCCGGCCAGAAAATCTGGGGAAGAGTCATTTTCCAGCCACCCCCCGAAGAGCTTTGGCAATGGCATCGTGTTATCGAAAAGACTGTGCAGGTCAACAGGAATTTCCACTTCCGCGGATGACTTCCTTGGCAGCAATAGCCTGTAATATCCGTACAAGATTTCTCCACGTAACTGATGTACCTCCTTATGGGTGAAAAACCGAAAAAAATTCACCACAAATCTGACAACCTGCGACTGACCAACTTTGAGCGTGTCACTGGTAATCACATCATAGATACATCCCGGTTGCGGAACTGTTTTTTTACGTTCCCATAGTGCCCTGGCGATTTTTTCGGCTTCGGAATTCTCCCTGACGAGAATGGATATCTCTTCTGCCTTTACCCCTGCAAGTTGAACCTTTTCCAATTGTTCAACCAGTATTTTCAATGCACTCTCCCGAAAATCATTCTTGTTTTTTGCTGCTTCCTGATCCACAAAAGCCAGGTTCACATAGCCCCCTGACTGATTGGTAGGTGAACACTTCTGAAACTGATCCTCGTATGCCCGGGCAATTACTCCGTGCAGATCTGAAAATTGTGGCTCATTGCATTCCGACTCAAATAGTTCATTCAATTGTTGCGAAGCCTGACGGAACAATGCATTGTTAAAATCCACGATGTTCTTTTTGCTGCGCCAGTTGACATCCAAAGGATGAATGGCAATCTCCTGATGGCTGAGATCTGCCTCCAACTGGTTGGCAAGCAGGTTCCAGTCTCCATTGCGCCAGCGGTAGATGGATTGCTTCACATCACCAACAACCAGGGAGGGGAATCCAGAACCGACCGCATTTTCGACCAACGGCTTGAAATTTGCCCATTGTTGTCTGGAGGTATCCTGAAATTCATCCAGCATGAAATGGCTGTAAATCAGCCCGATTTTTTCATATATAAAAGGCGTATCGTTTCCTTCAATCACCTGACCTATCATCCTGCCAGAATCACTCAGCAGCACGGTATCATTTTCAGTTAGAACTTGCTTGATTTTTACCGCTATATTGCCCAAGAGTCCAAACGGATAGATATTCTTCAAAATTGCATTGGCAGTATTAATTTTATACAGCTCTTTTTCAAGCGTATCGATTGTCTGCTTCAACAATTCATTCAGGCCGTTTTGATACAGTTGTTCAATCAAGTTCCTTATTGGAACGGATTCATTTTTTTTGTACCAATTTTCTGGATGGTCGCAAGCATCCAACATGGTGGCGGTGGGGGCAACAAATTTTCCGGCAATCAATTTGACAAACAAGTTGGCAAAACTGTTTTTTCCACCTTTGAGCTGGTCGTAGGTCAATCCGGCAGCAGCAATCCTATCGATTCCTTCATGCCCCAGTTTACCCAACAAGAGTTCAGATTCCGTGAGCACCTTCTTCATTTCAGCCACATACAATCCTAGCTTTTCCTTTCCTGCCAAGGTATCTGCGAATTCGTCTCCGTGTACCTTGAAGGCCTCCTTTTCTACTTCCTTTCCAAATCTCAACAATTCCTGCCTAAAATCCCAGCTTCTGCCCTCCTCCAGGTTATCTTCCAGGAACTGAATCATCCATCCCTTCAGCAAACTGTTCTCTTCCAGGTCCTGGAACAACAGGTCAATTGCCTGTTCGAGCGCCTGCCGACTGTCGATTTCAGTGCGAAAGGAGGCATTGATACGTATCTCCCTGGCGAATGACCTGATTACCTTTTGGAAAAAACTGTCGATGGTCATCACTGAAAACCTGGAATAGTCGTGGAGGATCAATTGCAGGATGGAAGTTGCCTTTTGCCGAAGAATTTGTTTACTTCCAAATTCCTGAAGTATCTCTGTATACCGAGATTCTTCTCCCCTGGAGAGTATAGCCAATTCTTTCAGGATACGCTCTTTCATCTCTGCAGTAGCCTTGTTTGTAAAGGTGACTGCCAGTATGTTTCGGTAGGATTTGGGTCGAAAAAACAACATTTTCAGGTACTCGCCCACCAGCTGGAAAGTTTTGCCCGATCCAGCCGAGGCTTTGTAGATACTTAATCCTAAAAAATTTGTCATCCTAAAATTTGTTATTTCAATTTGAACCTAATTCTTAAAACTCCCGCTGCAAAACTGGTGGAAACCAGCTCGAATTGTCCGATTTCCGCACTGTTCCGGACGTGGGGACCAATGCAGGGACAATGGTCGTAATCACCAACATAGATGATTCTGATTTCCCCGGCATGATCTGCTGGCAACTTATTCAGGTTAAACTGGCGTTGAGCTTCCTCCCAAGTAATCATTTTCTCCCTGACATTCAGGTTGCGCGCAATCACCTCATTGACCCTATCGGTCAAATCAAGCTCCTCTACTCTCGAAAGTTCCCTGTCAAATCGGTAGTCACATTTTGATTTTTTCGCTTCGATGTGACTCGAAAATGATCGTTCACAACCAAACATCCTTCCCATGGTCTGGTTCAGGATGTGCTCGGCAGAGTGCATTCGGGGGTCATAACTCTTCATAGAAAACAATAAATCGTATTGTGCTAAAATTAGCATTTAAGATTGAACCATTTTCTTTTCGGGAAGATATCTGTTCCATTTTTCATCCTAATTTCTTTAATATTGACTAAATTGTGGGGGTAATGCATTTTGGAATGAAAAAATTGAAAACCGGATGCAACATTTATATTGCACCCTCGTCATTGTAACAAAATAGAGAATTCAGGAACGATAAAGATGTACGTAAACCTTCATCAGCAGTTGATCGACAGGTGTCTCGAAAACGACAAGGAGGCACAGTTTAGTGTTTACAAACTCTATTACAGATCGATGTACAACACTTCCCTGCGGATCGTCAACCACACGGATGATGCAGAAGATATCATGCAGGAATCGTTCCTGACGGCCTTCCAGAAACTGGATGGCTACAAGGGAGAGGTTAGCTTCGGAACATGGCTGAAAAGGATTGTTGTCAACCGCTCACTGGATTATCTGCGGAAGCGAAAAGTTGAATTTGAAGAAGCCCGTGCCGACCTTCCGGTTACAGAAGAGGAGCATGACGAAGAGGTTAGGTTCTCTGTGGAAGAGGTAAAAGAAGCCATCTCCAGACTTTCAGATGGTTACCGAACCATTCTCTCCCTGTTGCTTCTGGAAGGATATGACCACGAAGAGGTCAGTGAAATTCTGGGAATTAGCAATGTAACCAGCAGAACGCAATATTGCCGCGCAAAACAGCGGCTGAGAGAATTACTAACTGAGAAAAGAGATAAACAGACGACATTCGTACAATATGGATAAGTTAGAGAAATTTTTCAACGAACAGCACGACGCTTTTGACGAAGAGCCCAAAGAGGGTCATCTGGACAGGTTTGAAGTCCGGCTGGGTCAAATTCGCACCCCTAAAAATAGTGGGCAAAGCGGGGGTTTGCCCTTCCTGAAAATTGCAGCTGCAGCTGTTGTCCTCCTGCTTGCCGCCAATCTATTTGTCTATCTGCTTCCACAAAAAACATTGACAGAGAATCAAACAGCCAGCAATGGCGATATGGCTGAAACAGCCACCTTCTATACAACCAGGATCAACAGCGGTATGTCACAATTGAAACAGCTGGCAGACAAGGGAATTGGAAGTGAAGCTGAGTTGGCTCAAATTAAAATGGAGATGGACGAAATGGACCATTTACACCAGGACTTACAGAAGGAGTACAGTGAAAATCCCAACGATGAACGCGTCATCAATGCGATGATCGAGTACTACCAGACCAAGCTCAATATCATCAATACGATCAAAACAGATTTGGAAAATGCAAAAACCATTAAAAATAAAAGTCATGAAACCACAAAACTTTAGTTTACTCGTTGTCTTGTTACTGATCTTTTCATTTCAGGTACAGGCTGAAAAAACCACCAAACGAATCTACAAAAGCTTTCCTGTAAATCAGGTCTCCAAACTCGAGCTATCCAATAAATATGGGAACATTCAGATAGATGACATCCGGCAAGACTCCGTGATCATCAATGTCGAAATCTGGGTGGATGGCACCGGCAGTCGTGCACAGAAATTGCTTGACAACATCAATGTAGAGATCAACTCAAGTGGAAATACGGTCTCTGCAACAACGGACTTCAGGAGTAGCTTCAACAACATGAACCAGGAATTCAGCGTTGATTACCACGTATCATTACCTGCCGACCGCGACCTGACGGTTGCCCAGAAATACGGCAATGTCACCATGAATAATCTGACGGGGAAGGGAAATTTTGATATCAAATACGGAGAATTCAGGGCCCAGAATCTGCTCTCCCCTGCACTCACACTCGACATTGCGTACAGCAAGGCCAGTATTGAAACCACCAAAGATTTTAACGTAACCATCAAATACTCCAAACTATCCCTCACCAAAGGAGAAAACCTGAACATTGATTCAAAATATTCAGGCTTGAATATGGGCGATTTCAAGGATGTTGTCCTTGACTCAAAATATGACGACATAAAATTCAAAACGATCAATGAACTGAAAGTTAACTCCATGTACACCGGATACAAGATTGACAAGATCCTCTCCAATCTTGTACTTACCAACGGATACGGGGAATTTCACGTGAACGCCATTCCTTCCAGTTTTAAAAGCATCAAGGTCAGCAGTCGGTACGCTGGTATCCGGCTCGGCATTGAATCGGGGGCCTCCTACAAATTGGATGGGAGTGTCAGATATTGCGACCTTAAGCACCCGGCAGGTAAACTAAACCGTTCGAAAGAGGATAACAGCTATGAGGTACACGGAAACGTCGGAGATTCAGATTCACCAAAATCATCGGTGAATGTCGAAAGCAGTTATGGCAATGTGAATCTGATGCCCTGATCTGTTGCCTTCAAATGTCAACCCTCGAATATTTAAAACGGCCGGATTTGATAAAATCCAAATAGTATATAACTTCGCAAGCAGATGCGAATCCCTTCAGACCGCAACTTCCTTTTGCCTCCTGATCTCGGCATTGAAACGAAAATCAGGATCGCTTTGAGGATATTGCGGTTTGAATTTAGGTAACCAGGATCAATTGAGACGAACTTGATGAAATAGCAGGATGAAAATTTTCACACTACCGTGAATGAATTATTGGCTATTCCAATTGCAGTTGAAAAGCAAATTTTAAACAAATGAAACGAACTTTCCTGTTGGCACTAATTCTTGCCGGAATTTTGTTCTCCGGACAAAAGTCAGCGGCTCCCTTGAATATCAAGCTGAAAATGAAGGGAATCAAGGATACCACTCTTTATTTAGCCAATTATTTTGGAGACAAGGTGCTTCGGGTGGATTCCCTGAGACTGAACCATGAAGGGGTTGGAATCCTCACCCGCGAAAAGCTCCAAAAAGAGGGAATTTATCTTTTTTACCTGAACGACAAGAACTATTTTGAGTTTCTTCTCGGAAAAAATCAACAACTTTCGATTGAGGCGGATTTCGGCAACAATATGCAAAATAAATTCAGTGGTGCAGATGAAACCATTGCGTTCAGAGAGTATCAACTGTTTCTTGGCCGGCAAAAAACCAAACAGACGGCCATTCAGAACAGGTTGAAAGTTCTTCCGGAAAAGAGTGATTCCATTAAAATTCTACAAAATGGGCTTACAGACCTGAACAATGTGATGGAAGGATATTGGAAGGAGATGGCCGACAAATACAAGGGAACGTTCTTGTCGGATTTCTTTCTATCCATGCTCATCCCCTCGCCCGATGAACCTAAAATTGATACAAAGGCCAAAAATCCGGACTCGTTGCGCTGGGTTTACCGATACAACTACATCAAAAACCATTACTGGGACAATTTTAATTTTTCCCGTGCAGGGTTGATCCGTACACCTGTTTTTCAGGAGAAGCTGGACACCTATTTCAAGAAGATGATTTTGCAGATGCCAGATTCGCTGATTGGCCCGATGATTCAACTCATCGAAAAATCAAAAAAGGATACGGAAGTGAATCACTACATCTTTCTCTACCTGCTGAATGAATCCAATCAGTCCCAAATTATGGGAATGGATAAGGATTTTGTGGTACTGTCAGAAAAATATGTCCTGCACGACCCCAAAAGCTGGATGGACACCGCCGTGGTTGCCAAAATCAAGGAACGGGTGAATGCCATTAAACCCAACCTGATAGGAAACATCGCACCTGAACTAAAGCTTCCCGATTCAGAAGGAAATTTCTACAGCCTCCGGCAGGTGAATGCTAAATTTACCTTGCTCTATTTTTGGGAGCCCGACTGTAGTCATTGTCAGAAAACGACTCCCATTCTGAGCAAGGATCTCTATCAGGTGATGAAGAACAAGGGAGTTGAAATTTATGCCGTACTCACCCAGAACAACAAGGACAAGTGGATGAAGGCTATCCAGGAATACAAAATTCAGGAGTGGACGAATGTATGGGATCCCAATTACACCTCCAATTTCAGAAAGCTGTACGATGTCACCAGTACGCCCATCATTTACATCCTCGATAAAAACAAGCGAATAGTTGCCAAGAGACTCGATGTCGACTCCTCTCTGAAATTTCTGCAGGCACAACCTGGAATGAAATAGGGATCATAGACAGGTGCAATGAATTTTTCGTTCTGTTTATAAGATGGATTCAATCGGTATTCTGCCAGGGAATATCCTCAGATTCAACGGTAAGCTGGATTGGACGCCTGAGGTGGTCCGTCGAAGGTAAGTTCTACCACATTCATGTATGGATCGGGTGGCAGAACAGGTAAACCGCGTAGCCAAACCCTGTCTGCATTTTGATCTACCTGCAGTTTTTGGCCTGTCGTGAGAATTCTTGCCGATTTGACGGTACTGCCGCACCAGGCAAACGGCAGAACGGAGCCGGGCCAACGCTGCACAAATAGGTAAACCTTATCCCCTACCCTGCATTGAAAACCAAGATTAGGGGCCACAACGGGTGAAGCCGTAGCCTTGTAGACTGCCTCCCCGTGAACTTTCATCCATTTTCCTATCTCTTTCAGGGAGTTTGCCTGCTGATCCGGGATCTTGCCATCTCCATCCGGGGAAACATTCAGCAGAAAATTTCCGCCCTGTGAAGCGCAGGAGGTCAGTAATCTGATCAATTCAGCTACCGGTTTGTAGTTTTGATCGAAAGGTGCGAATCCCCACGTCCGGTTCATGGTGTAACAGGACTCCCAGGGTTTGTTGTGGGCGGTAACCACATTCTCTGGGGTAACAAAATCTTCTCCAGTACCCGCCCGGTCATTGATCAGGATGCCCGGCTGCAGACTTCGTGCCATTTTGATCAGTTCACCTGAGCGCCAGACATTGGTATCACCCGGCGTCATTCCATCAAACCAAAGCAGGTCAACTTTTCCATATTTGGTCAGCAACTCCCTTACCTGTTCGTGTGCCTGCTTTACCAGAGGCCCTGTGATTTGGTCACCCTTTGAATAACCTTGCGGCAAGACTCCCGGCAGATGCCAATCCGTCAAAGAGTAATAAAACCCCATTCTCATTCCTGCCTGGTGGCAGGCCAATGCAAATTCAGCAACAAGATCTTTGCCAGGGCCCACTTTTACGGAGGTAAAATCAGATACTTTACTGTCATAGAGACAGTAGCCATCGTGATGGCGGGTGGTTAAAATTACATACTTCATGCCTGCTTCCCTGGCAAGAGCAACCCAACCTGCAGGATCGTAATTTGCAGGACGAAAATTAGCTGCCAGTATTTTGTATTCACTGAAAGGAATATGCTCCTGATACATGATCCATTCACCCCGGCCTTCGGTGGAATATACTCCCCAATGAATAAACATGCCAAAGCGGGCATCCTGCCACCAGTCCATGTCACTTCTTCTTCCCTGACCATGGGTTTGTATGGCCAAAATCAGGAGTAAAATGGTGATCCATTTTATCTTCACTTGCTAATGATTAATTGATGTTACCCTGTTTCAATTACTTTACAACGGCATCCGTTTTAACTTCCCAGCTATCGGTTCTGAACAGGTTCACTGGCATCCCTTCCTTGTTGAACAGGTTTGGGATACCGGTATTACTGAACCCGAACCTGACTGCTACCGGAAATTTAACTGCCTTGTTCCATACAATGACCGTATTGCCCTCAATTCTGGCACTGGCAAACAAGAATTTCTGGTCCTCCCCTGCAATGTAAAACTCATTCAGGTCTTTGGCTGTTGCCATCAGTCCCCTTTCCACGTGGTTGAAAAGGATGCGAACCCTGTTTTTTTCAAGGATCATACCCTTGTATTGCGGATATTGGTATTCCAATCCGCTGACACCATAGGTATCGGCCAAAGCAAGGTTGGCCAGGCGGTGTGCAACCTCCATTTTTTTCACCGGATGAATGTTGCTCACGTCGTCAACCAAGTCATGGACAACGACCATTCCTGTTTTGGAAACCGACTGGAGGGCGGTTTGTTGCTCCCTTAACAAGGCACCGATGTTGTAATTTCCATAGGAAAAGGGTGCAATCTGAACATAATAAAAAGGAAAATTATAACCCCAGGCAGCTCTCCATCCACCAATCATCTTGGTCATAAGCCGGGCATAGGTGCGGTAGGTTGAAGTATTGCTTTCGCCCTGGTACCATATCACTCCTGCGATTCTAAAGCGGGTAAGAGGGGCTATCATGGCAGGGTAAATGGCACCCGGAGTAATTGGCCACCAGTCGGCAGGATTAAGTTTCAGGGAAGCATCTTTCAAAAGAGGATCCTGTTCCACAATCTCTTTCGGAGTCCAAGCCTCGGCAGGTGTACCACCCCAGTTGCTATTGATCAGTCCAACCGGTACATTCAGGTCTTTTTGAAGTTTTAGTCCGAAGAAGTATCCGATGGCACTGAAATGAATCATCTCTTCCGGGGTACATACTTTCCAGCTTGCTCGAAGGTCTTCCTGAAGGTTGTCTGAAGTTGCCTTGGGCACATAAAAGAAACGAATTTTCTGGTTGTTGGCTTTGGGAGCTTCTTCCAGCGATTGTTTCAGCTTTTGATCACCACTCCATTCCATGTTGCTTTGTCCACTGCAAAGCCAGACTTCTCCTACCATTATGTCTTCCAAAATAGTCCGATCATTGATGGTAATGGAATAAGGACCACCTGCAGCAGGGGTCTTTAATTTAATGCTCCACTTAGCACCGGAGGTTCCCTTTGTCACATACGTGACTGTGTCCCAGGATGCTTTTACGGTCACTTTTTCTGATGGGCCACACCAACCCCAAACATTCACCTCGCTTTTTTGTTGAAGAACCATATGACTACCAATGATCGCAGGCAGCCGGATTTCAGCGTATCCAGGATTGACCCAGCTTACAAAGGCTGTCAGGATAAGAATGGCTAAAAAATTCCTTTTCATAAGCAATATGCATTTGTAAATTATTGAAAATATGGTCTTACGCGTGAATTCAGTTTTTAAACACGGAGTACAAAGTTAAAATGAAGTGTAGAGACAGTTTAAACATCCACAACTGCTGCCCCTTGAAAAATAGTAGTCATTCACGCATTCACACCGCAAGATACAAATTAAGTAAAAATGAAAGGAGATCTGGAAAAGAAAACTCCTCCATAACCATTGGGTTTAGGAAAAAGAAGGAGAATTTACAAAAATGAGCAGCTTACGGCGGAAGTCGCGAAGACGGAATCCATGCCGTAAGCCGCTCGAGGTAGGAAAACTTCCTGTGGCAGGTTTAGTTGTCGCTTCCAATTCGACAAAAAGAAGGACAAATAGGTTCAATATTGCCTCTGATCAGGAACAAAAATCAAATTTTCCGTTGGGTTAGAACTCAAACTACTATTACTTTTTCAAAAATGATACTTTATTTTGAATGAAGGAATAGCCCATTGGGGCTATTTTTCTGTTTAAAGCATTCTTTCTTTCAACGCTTTTGCGACCACCTGAGCCTTTGAATGTACCTGTAGTTTTTCGTAAATATTTTTAATGTGGTTTCTGACTGTTTGGGTACTGATAAACAACTCCATGGCAATTTGTTCGTTGGTAATTCCACTCACAATGTAAGAGAGAATCTCCTGTTCACGTCGTGTAAGTACCGATACGTGCTCCTTTTCCTTCTTTTCCGGTTTAAAAAAGGACATAATTTGTTTGGCAACCATGGGAGTTAAGGCAGCACCGCCGTCAAAAACCTGTTGTACTGCCTCCAGAATTTTTTGCGGATTCGTTTTTTTCAGGATATAACCATCGGCTCCGTTTTTAATGGCGGTCATGATGTTGAATTCATCCTCTAAAATCGTAAGCATGACGATTTTAGTATCTGGCCATTTGTTCTTAAATGGCTGGATGGCCTCCAAACCAGTAATGCGTGGAAGGTTGATATCCAAAAGCAGTACATCCGGCCCTTCCTTGTTTAACATGGCCTCCTCCACCGAGCCATTCGACCACAAAACCCGGTAATCGGTCACAGAAGATACCAGAAAAACAAGACTTTTCTTGAATTCCTCGTGATCTTCAACGATTCCGACTGTGACAGCCATTGAATATTTTTTTCTCGAATTAACCATAAAAATTTATTATTAACCATAGCCCTTTCGGGTCATATTTTTATTTCAAGGTGAATGATGGTGCCCTTTTCGGTATAGGAATCAACGGTAAGTTCAATTTTTGAATCTATTGCTCTTTCCCGGATGTTGATCAGTCCATTCCCGTGAGAGGGATGGTTATGAAGGTTGCGTTCGTCAAATCCAACACCATTGTCCATCAGGCTCACCGAACAGGTATGTTCATTCACTTCAGCAATAAAGGTAACCTTGGAGGCTTTGGCATGTTGGATAATGTTGTGGGTAGCCTCCTTAAGAATCAGGAAAATATCGTTTTTCAGTTCGTCTGGCATTACAATTGATTTGTCTGGCGCATTAATTTCCGCAAGGTACTGAATGCCATTGTCTGTCATTATTTCATAGAGCAGGTTGTTGACCTTGGCCAATAACCCCTGGAGCGAGTCATTCCGTGGAGAAGTCATCCAGATGATATCGGTGATAGACTGAAGTGCCGATTGTGTCAAATCGGCTATTTTCATGGATAGTTTTTTAAAATCGGAAGGAGCCGGGTCTTCCATTCTTTTCAGGGTATCGGTATAAATAGAGATACTGCCGAGGGTAGAGGCCAGATCATCATGCAGGTCGCGCGAGATTCTTTCCCGCAATTTTTTCCGCTGCCTGGAGACAGCATCTGCAATTTGTTTCCTTTCTGTAATCAGGTGCAGGATGAACAACAAGATGACCACTTCGAAAATCGGTAGAAGAAACAAAAGTGTTGAGGAGGTATAGATAAAAAGGAGACTAAGCAACAAGGAAGATAAAAATATGACCAAAACACCACCCTTTCTTATTCGGCTTATGCGATCCCAGCCACCTACGTATAGCCATAAATAGAGGGAGACGAGTAGTAAAATGAAGCCAATCTTGAGGTATTCCCTCCAGATATCAGGATCCTTTATTGTTCTGTTTAATGACTTGAGAAAAAATGTAGTAAAAGCGCTCCATCCAACCTGCTCCTTCACCTGGAGCGTACCCGGTTTCAAATCATTAATTTTAATTACACTTCCCGGATAGGGAAATTTTACAATTGCGTAATAGTGTTGCGATGGCAAAAGAGGGAAGATGAGGTTTTTAGAGGAGATGGAAGCATATCCGCTACCGCCGCTGATTTCCTGAAAGCCAGCCAGGATAGTTTGACCTGTTTCAATATCCTGGGTGTAAAGATATACCTTGGCTCCAATTGCGTCCCGGTTTGAAAGAGTACCTTCTAAAGTAAGCTTAACCGTATTTCTGTTTCTGCTTTGATTCAGAAAGAGTTTGCTGCTGCCGCCAATAAAATTGGCTGCATACAAGTCCAGATTTCCATCGTTGTTAAAATCACCTACCGCTGCTCCGGTTGAGTAACCGTTTAAATCCGCTCCATAATCCGACGTAACATCTTTAAAAAACAACCCTTGCACATTTTTGTAGAGCACATTGCTTCCCACATTGGTAAGGTAAAGATCCTTGTAACCATCGTTGTCAAAATCGGCAAAAACGGCTCCATTTGACAAGCAAATATTCTTTTGCAGGTAACTGCTGGTTACATCCCTGAAATGCCCCAACCCATCGTTGAGATAAATTTTGTTCTCATCGTTTCTGTTTGCTATAAACAGATCCGGGAATCCATCGTTGTTGATGTCGGCAAAAGTAGCGCCATTGCTCTTCACTGGCAGGGCACGGGCAAGATCCGTCTGGTCTGTGATGTCCCTGAATTTTATTTGTCCGTGTCCGGATTCATTCAAATAAATCCGGTTTCTTTCGTACCAGAAAGTCACGCAAAGGTCTGGATACCCGTCCCCATTTACATCACTGAAAGTTGCGCAGGATCCGCCCGAGACCGTTTCCAATCCTGAAAGGGTGGTGATATCGGTAAAGTGACCGGTTCCGTCGTTGCGCAATAGTCGGTTGGAGCCGTTTTCGCTGGTAACATACAAGTCTATGTTTCCGTCCAAATCAACGTCAGCAAATGCGGCTGCCGTGGATCGTTTAAAATCACTGCACGCCCTGTTGGATTGATTGGAAACATCCCTGAATATCCCATTGCCATTGTTGAGCAAAAGTTTGTTCCTTGAATTCAGGTAACAGACATAGATATCTTCATCCCCATCATTATCAACATCTGCCACTGTTACGCCAAGTTTAATTTCTGCAAAACTGGACTCTCCTTTCGCATCAAATGTCCCTTCAGACTTGCGAAAAAGTCCTTCTTCCCTGAAAAAATTTCTCTTAACGGAATCATTTTCAGTTTCTGATTTGTTCATATA
Source organism: uncultured Bacteroidia bacterium (assembly GCA_903854235.1). GTDB lineage: Bacteria > Bacteroidota > Bacteroidia > Bacteroidales > Prolixibacteraceae > CAINVV01. Next base: position 20,740 of record CAINVV010000082.1, read on the forward strand.
CAAACGATTAAAGTCTGATATACAAACGGAATAAACGTCTTCCCTTCCATCCCCATCGAAATCGGCCACTGCTACTCCGTATTCATTGTCCAAATTAATGCTGAAACTGGTCAACTTAATGGAGGAAAAACCGGGATTGCTTCGTTCGAACAATGGAAAAACCTTGCTGCCACGATACAAAAGGAGGCCTTCGTTGCCCGAAATCCAGATGTCTTCATCGCCCGCAAAAGAAAGATCTGTCAGCTCAAATTTTTCGTGCAGCGAATAATCATGCAATCCTTCGGAATCTATTTTCAATATTTTAGATTTGGATCCTATCAACCATATTTCGTTTTGAGGAGACACAAAAATTTTACTCGCTTTCGATAATTCTTCGTTCAAAAGGAAATTCTGAGACTGCACACCAGAGAATTTCAACACTTCGCCTTCACATAGCGCATATCCCGTCGACTCGTCCACGATGCAGAAATCTTTTACTTTTCTTCCAGGCAAAATCCGCTTGTACTTCGTCCCGTTAAAAACGTAGAGTTCCATGGCATCATTGACAATCCAAAATAGTCTGGGGTTTCTTCCAACAATCTTTCTGATCACAGATTTCCCTGGAGCCAGTTCGACCTTCTTAAACGCTCCATCGTAATAGATGGCTGCCTCACAGAAGCTTGACACAAAAACCATATTGTCGGGTGTTACACACATCGAGTAAATGGAAACACCAAAAGGACCCACTATGCTTTCCATATGGTTTTGATGAAAATGGCAAATCTCAGAAGTGCTGTTTTCAAAACTGCAGGAATACCAGAAATCATCTGGTGACAGGGCGGAAAACTGGTAAACGGAATGGTTGGCTGGGTAGTTGACCTTCGACCAACTGTTGTTTTTGTTTAGGGTATACAATTTATCTGCCAAAAAAAATCCCGAATTTGCATTCACCATGTTCACGTGGGTAATATCCGATTTGGTCCCTGAATTCACCCGCACAAAGGAGTAACCGGTGGCTGCCAATTGCAACCACGAAAAGAAAAAAAGTAAATACATGCTCTTTAGGTTGCCTGAAACGTGGGCAAGAATCTTCATTTTTTTCATTCAAAAAATTTCAGGTTCGGCAGCTCCTTACAAAGGTGGAAAATTTTAAGCAATCCTCACAGTCTGAAAGAGATTCCTGCTGAAATATTCAGATTATTATGTTAGACCGATTTGTTAAATATTTATGAAATGTGTGTTTTTTTTTGGAAACAATCCTTGTACTACATATATTTGCATCATGAATGAATAATCATTCATTTATTACAAAGTAATCAATGGCACGATTAATAGATGGAAGCAAACTAACGCGGATTCATTCGGCAACCCTGGAACTCGTGGTAGAAAAGGGTTATGGCGGAGCCTCCATTTCTGCCATTGCTAAAAAAGCTGGTGTAGCCGAAGGTTACCTCTACCGCTTCTACAGCAGCAAACAGGATCTGGTCACTTCGTTGCTCCGCACGAATATCAATCAACTGATTGTTCGGTTAAATGAATTTCTGGGTCTTCACCCGAACATCATCAAGGTAATCGAGCTGCTCATCGGAGAGCTTTTTGTACTGGCCGAAACAGTGCAGGATGAGATCAGGTTCATTCACGTGCTGATGCACGAGTACAATTTTCAAATATCTGTTTCACAAAGGGAAGAGATTAAAATACTTTGTGAGAAGATCATATCGATTGGGATCAGCCATGGAGATTTAAATCCGGACTTGACGGTTGAAGAAGTTTATTCGATGGTGATCATATATCCCATCGAATTCATCAACTTACGGATCAAGGGCTCCTTTGGCAATTATGGCTGGACTGAAACCGAAAAACTTAAAGTGGTTAATTTTTGTTTGAACTCATTAAAATAAGATTAGGATGGACAGAATAATTAAATTGAAAGTTGGAATTCTCCTCCTTTTGTTGCTTTCGATGTCAGCCAGGGGGCAATCCCCTGCCGAACAAAGGCGGATCTCATTTGAGGAAGCCCTGCAGTTAACACTCCAAAACAACTACCTGATCAAACAATCGGGTCATCAGTTGCAGCAGATGGAGCAGGAGGTAAAAGCGGCCAAAGGGCTACGGTTCCCGAGAGTTTCCATCAATGCCGGTTACAATGTGATGGAGGACCGTATCCACTTCGACCTCACTCCCGTGAGGGATGCGATACTTCCCTTGTACCAGACGCTGGGATCTTACGGGGTATTCTCAGGAGTCCCTAACCCGGATCCGGCTACCAATGGTGTCCTGCCCATTCTACCTGACAACGTCTCTACGCAGGCGGTCAGGAAAAAAATGCTCGATGGTGCGACCAGCGTAAAGAATGCCACCTGGGATCTAACCATTCAGGAGAAGCAGTTTGCGATGCTGGATGCCGGATTTTTGTGGCCTCTTTTTACAGGTGGGAAAATTAATGCGGCCAACAAGGCGGCCCAAATCAAATATGAGACAGTGGCACTGGAAAATCTGCAAAAATCATATGAACTTACCAATGAGCTGATTGAAAGATATTTTGGAATGGTATTGGCAGATCAATCCATTTTGGTCCGGGAGGAGGTTAAAAACACCATGCTATTGCATTACCAGGATGCCGACAAACTTCAGAAGCAGGGACAAATAGCCAATGTAGAACTGCTCAATGCCAAGCTCTATCTGGCTGATTCGGAAAGAGAATGGCAGAAATCGGTCAGACAAAAAAGTATCCTGAATGAAGCGCTTTTGAATACCCTTGCCGAAAAAGGAAGTTTTGAGGTACGCCCGTTAACCAACCTCTTTTACCTTGATTCCATTGAGCAGGTATCCTATTTTTATGCACTTGCCTTTCAAAAAAGTCCACTACTGGCTCAGTTAAACAAGAAAAAAGAGTTGGCGAACGAAGGTTTCAAAGCCGAAAAATCGGGTCAATTTCCGACCATTGCCCTTACCGGGATGTACGACATCGCCAACAAGGATCTTTCGCCATACCTTCCAGGTTACATGGTTGGATTAGGGATGAAATGGAACCTGTTTGAGGGTTCCTCCCAGAACAAAAAAATAAAGGCTCTTGGTTACCAGAAACTTCAGGTCGAAGATTTCTATCAAAAGACCAGTTCTGATATTCATACGGCCATCAATAAATATTACCAGGAGTTGAGTATGTACCGGGAGCAGTTGCAAATGCTGGAAGCCTCATCGGATCTTGCCAGTGAGTATTTCAGGGTGCGCAACAAGGCCTTCACAGAAGGAATGGCCACCTCTGCTCAGGTTGCAGATGCTTCACTCCTGATGGCCAAGGCAAAAATAGATAAGCTGCAAGCCATGTACGGATATGATGTATCACTTTCCAAATTGCTGTATTATGCCGGCATCACGGATCAGTTCTCCCAATACATGGGAAGAACCAGTGCGAAAAATGGCAAAACAGAATAAATGAATTTTTATATCTCAAAATAAAGATGGCTGTCGGGCAGCTACTTAACTTATAAAACAAAAAAATCATGAACAAAACAAAAGGTTTTATCATTGCAGGGGCGCTCGGTTTGCTCCTACTATTTGTCATCTATGCGATTGTGATTGTGAGCAGGCCTGTTCCTTTGGAGATCCAGGGAGAGGTTGAAGCCACCCAAATAAAGGTTGCCTCCAAGCTGATCGGCAGAATTGACAGTCTGGCAGTAAAAAAAGGAGATGAAGTAGTGCCCGGTACGTTACTCTTCACGCTTAGCTCTCCTGAGTTGGAGGCTAAATACAGTCAGGCTTCCGCCGTCCGTCAGGCCGCCGGGGCGCAAAAGGACAAGGCCTACAACGGAGCACAAAAAGAGGATATTCAGGCTGCCTTCAACAGTTGGCAAACAGCTTTGGCCTCTGCTGAATATGCAAAAAAGACTTATACCCGGGTGCAAAACCTCTTCAAGGATGGCGTCATTCCCGAACAACAACGCGATGAGGCCGAAACCAAAATGAAAGCTGCTACTGAAATGGAAAAGGCAGCCCATTCGTTGTATCAAAAAGCCAAAAATGGGGCCCGTTTTGAAGACAAGGAGGCCGCTGGGGCAATGGTTTTACAAGCCGAAGGAGTGATGAGTGAAGTAAATTCCTATCTGAAAGAGCGGCGCATTTCGGCTCCTGTCAAAGGAGAAGTTGCCAACATCCTGGCGGAGCGGGGTGAACTGATCAGTGCGGGATATCCGGTAATAACCATCGTGGATCTGGCGGATGTATGGGTTACCTTCAATCTGCGGGAGGAACTGGTAGCGGATATCCATAAAGGGAGTATCATTCAGGCACGATTTCCTGCACTTGGTATGAAAGAGGTTCAACTTAGGGTGACCTACCTCAATGCGCTCGGAGATTTCGCCACCTGGAATGCCACCAAAACGAGGGGTGATTTTGACCTGAAGACGTTTGAAATACAAGCAGTACCCGTCGAAAAAACCGTTGGACTGCGCCCGGGAATGAGTGCCATTGTCAACTGGGACCGGGTCAAAAAGACAAACAAATAAAATGTCGAATAAATCTATCAATTCCCGCATCATCCACTCTTCCCTCTTTCGGGTGATCCGAAGGGAATTCGGGAGAATTGCCAACAGTTGGGTGCTGATTTTTGTGACACTCATCGGACCGGCCCTCTCCTTCCTCCTGGTTGCCTGGATGTTTTCGGCGGCAGTGGTCAGGGACTTGCCCATTACCCTTGTAGACTTTGACCACACACAACTGTCCGCGAAAATAGCCCGCATGGTGGATGCAACACCGGCAGTCAATATCGTTCACCAATCGGCCTCTCTCGGAGAAGCCAATTCCCTGATGTTAAAAGGAGAATCTGAAGCAGTCCTGTACATCCCGGAAGGATTGGAAAAACAGGTGCAGAAGGGAATGCAAACTGAACTTGCCCTCTATATTAACAATACCAATGTGGTCAAAGGTGGTGTGATTCAGTCTCAAATGGTCACCACGTTGTCCACAATATCAGCAGGGATCAAGGTTCAAGCCATGATCAAGAAAGGTTTGCAACCAAGTGAGGCCATTCAAAGAGCGGTTCCGGTTAAACCGGATGTGCACCTACTGTTCAATCCATTCGGAAATTATGCCTATTTTCTGATGATGGGGCTTCTGCCTTTGCTGGCTGTGGTCTTTATCTTTCTGGGAACGGCCTATGCCATTGGGATTGAGATGAAGGAAGGGACCAGTGAATTGTGGATCCTCGAGGCAGAAAATAGTACGACCGTCGCCATTTTGGGAAAACTCATCCCCTATATGCTGCTATTCTTTGTCAATCTAATGGTGATGAACATTCTACTGATCAGGGTGATGGGGACTCCCCTGAATGGATCACTAGGGATGATACTGTTATCTGAATTTCTGCTGATCCTTGCCTACCAATCCATGGCCTTGCTGTTCCTCACCTTTACGGCCAACCTTCGTCTCACTCTTTCCCTGGGCAGTGCCTACACCATGATGGCACTTACTTTCTCTGGGTTGACCTTTCCTGCCATGGGGATGGCACTGGTTGCCAGAATTTTTTCCTTTATTTTCCCCTACACCTTTTGGTTGAAGATTTTTCTCAGTCAGTCGATGCGTGGCGAGCCGATCCATGAGGCACTGATGCCACTTTTATTACTGCTACCATTTATCCTGTTGGGAGTAATTGCCATTCCTTCCTTCAAGAATCGATGGAAGGATGAAAGCTGGCAGACGAGAGACTGAACTGGCAAGTTATGAGATATAAGATATGAGACATAAGATATGAGACATAAGTTAAAAGGGTTGAGGCAAATTGAAAGTTCATTCACCAGTGAGTGGAGTGCCATTTTCAAGGACAGAGGAGCATTGTTGATCCTGATGATTGCCGTCTGGATTTACCCGTTGGTCTATTCTATTGCCTATCAGAACAATGTAATTCGTGATGTACCGATGACTGTAGTCGATCAGGATAATAGTGCCCTTAGCCGACAGTTTATCCGGATGGTCGAAGCTACGCAGGAGATCAGGGTCAGTCGGCAAACCGGAGATTTCAACGAAGCAGAACAGCTGTTCTGGGACAATGACACCAAAGGCGTCATCGTCATTCCCATTGATTTCGAAAAGAAAATCCTTAAGGGACAACAGACCCACATCGGCTTGTATTGTGATGCCGGCTATTTCCTGATCTACAAGGAGACTTTACGTGGAACGTTGCGGGCCACGGGCACGCTTTCTGCAGGAATTGAGATCAAGCGGATGATGGCAGCAGGTGTTTCACAGGAGACTGCGATCAAGCAGCGTGATCCGCTGACCTTGAAAACCTACTCGCTTTACAATCCGGCAGGTTCCTATGGCTCATATGTCATGCCCGGACTGATATTAATTATTCTCCAACAGACGTTGCTTGTAGGAATTGGCATGATTGGCGGAGCCAAAAGAGAGAAGCAAAAGCTGCTGGCCACTTCGGTCAGGCATGAAACTTCCACCATTATTTATGCTTTAACCGGCAGATCTTTGGCCTACTTTGCCCTAAGCACCTTCAATCTGCTGTTTACGGAGGTTGTACTCTACCATTGGTTTGGCTTTCCCGACAAGGGAACCCTGCTTGATATCTGGATTCTGATGATCCCCTTTTTCTTCTCCGTGATCTTCATGGGATTGACGGTCTCGCTCCTGATGAAAAGGAGAGAGCATTCCATCATGATGCTGGTATTTCTTTCCCCTGTGGTGCTTTTTTTAAGTGGAATGTCGTGGCCGGCAAGCTCACTACCGCCTGTGCTGTATCAAATCGCGCACATTTTCCCGTCGACCTCTATGATTCCAGCCTTTCTGCGGATCCGGACCATGGGTGGAACACTGAGGGATGTGCGTCCCGAATTTTTATTTATGATGGGTCAAATGGTGGTCTATGGACTTTTGGCTACCTATAGTTACAAAGTCTATTTGCACCGTAGAAACAACCAGGGATGAATCTGTTTTAAAGGTTGAATAAAAATTCTTCCCTCAACGAATAAATCGGGCATCACAAAAAAAGGCGGAACACTGCTGTTCCGCCTCTTTATGTATAGTGTGTCAATTAATCCAAAAGGTTCAGTTTTACCAGGTCCTGAATGTCCAGCATCCCGATAGGTTTGCCATTTTCCGTAACAATGATGTTGTCTACCTGGTTGGCATTGAAAATGTCGGTTGCTTTTTGAAGCATGGCATCCGATTCAATCGAGATGGCATTGGGTGTCATACACTCTCCAACCGTAGCAGTAAGGATTAGATCACCCATTTTACGCATCTGGCGACGAAGATCTCCGTCCGTAAATATTCCGGCCAGTTTGCCCTCTCTGGAAATGACGGAAACAGCACCCATCCCGGAGTCGGTCATCTTTAGCAAAGCGTCAAGTACCTTGCAGTCGAGATCTACCACCGGATTGACTTCGGAGATGACGCTCTTCACCTGGATGGTCATCAGGCGCGTGTGCTGGAAGAACTGATCCGTTCCAAGTTTGGTCAGGTGATTGTCACCCAATTTTTTCATGATACTCCACGGAACCGTGATGTTGTGTGCTCCGAGCAGCAAGGCATCCTTGATGTGTTCGGGATAACGCACAGATGAAAACATCACCTTTGAATCGAACTTGTAGGTATTGATGACCTGTATAATCTCCTTGACCAAGCCCAGTGCATCGTGGCCCTGATCCTGCATGCGACCAACCAAAACGCAAACATAGTTGGCACCTGCAGTCAAGGCAAGATAAGCTTGCTGAATGTTGTAAACCAGATGCAGATTGATCAGAAATCCATCATCGTGGAGAATTTTGCAGGCCTTTACTCCTTCGAAATTTACGGGTATCTTAAAAACAGTTTTTTTCTTGTCCAAGCCCAGGGCAAGGAGGCGGTGCGCCTCGGCAACAATGTCCTTTGATGTTTCGCCCAAAGCTTCGATCATCAGCACCGGCACCATTTTTGACAATTTGACAATGGCCCCATCGATATCCGTGATTCCATTTTTGTGCATAAAAGTCGGCGTTGTGGTAACTCCGGCAATGATCCCCAGTTTAAGGGCTTCTTCAATTTCAGCCATGTTGGCCGAGTCAAGAAAAAATTCCATATAATTTATGTATTAAAATTTTGGTCTGTATTTGACTTCTACCTGGTGAATTTCGATCAATGGTTTCAAGAATTCTGCGACATCCGCAATACACATCTGGCTCGCAGCATCGCAAAGGGCACGGGAAGGATCCGGATGAACCTCCAGGAACAATCCATCGATACCGGCAGCCACGCCCGAACGCGCAAGGGTTGGAATAAACTCCCTTGAACCACCTCTTGGGTCAGAACTTGGGATACCATACTTGCGGATGGAGTGTGTCACATCGAAGATGACCGGATAGCCCGTCGAACGAAGGTGGTAAAAACTTCTAGGATCTACAACCAGATCGTTGTAGCCAAAAGTATATCCCCGTTCCGTGACCATCAGGTTGTAATTCCCAGCCTGCTCTGCTTTTTTAACCGGTTTGATCATGTTCTCAGGCGCCAGGAACTGTCCGTGTTTCAGGTTAAGCACCTTGCCAGTTTTGGCGGCTTCCACCACCAGAGTAGTTTGCATCACCAAGTAGGCTGGAATTTGAATGACATCAACGACTTCCGCGGTGGCGGCAATCTGATCGGGGTAATGGATATCCGTAATAAGCGGAACGTTGAACTGTTCCTTGATTTTTTGGAGCATCGCCAGTCCTTCGTGAAGGCCAGGACCCGAATAGAAGTCGGAAGAACTGCGGTTATCTTTCTGAAAGGAGGACTTGAATATAAGCGGCAGATCCAGTTTTTGGGACAGATTCACCAAAAATTCGGCGGTATCCATCATCGTTTTTTCGTCTTCCACCACGCAGGGACCTGCGATCAGGAAAAGCTTATCCGCACCACATTCAACGTTTCCAACTTTTATAATATTCTTCATTGTTTCAGTTTTACATTTTCAGGAGCAGTCCGCGCAGTTTCTCCCGCGTGATGATGTCCTGCCAGTTCGGTCCACATACGTGAGCCCACATAAATATAAGCGTAAGGGAGATATCAATCATCTTCTCGATCTCTTCCGGAGTGCGGTTGGCATTGAAACCTTTTGGCAGATCAATGTTGTTGTTATGCATCATTTGCCTGAATTCCTTCACCGCTTCGGGGTAGAATTCGTCGAGCTGGTTGAAAACAATGCAATTTCCCAATCCATGGTGAACACCTGTAACGGTAGCCAAACCATAGGAAATGGCGTGACAGGCCCCTACTTCAGAATAGGTCAAAGAGAGCCCTCCCAAATAAGAGGCAATCATGAGTTTCTCGTCATTTTCGGGGGTATGGCTGTCCTCACTCAGGAAAATTTCCCGGCAAAGCCTCAGGGATTCGATTCCAAGGGAGTCACCCATTACTGTCTTGCGATGACCATTGAGTGCTTCAATGTTGTGGATGTAGCAGTCCATTGCAGTATAAAACCGTTGAGGTTCTGGTACGGTAGCGATTAAATCAGGGTCAATCACCAGCTGGTCGGCCGGGGTGAAATTACCCTTAATACCCAACTTCTTAACGGGACCCGTCAGCACAGTCGTCATGGAAACTTCCGCACCACAACCCGAAATGGTAGGAATGACTGTGCAGTGCACCCCCTTGTTTTTTATCAGATCGAGTCCCTGATACAAGGAGGAAGAGCCTTCGTTGTTAAACATCAGCCTGGTAGATTTGGCATAATCCATCACACTTCCGCCACCAATGCCAACTACTGAAACAGGATTCCCTTTTCCAAGGCTTTTTACCTCTGCAACGATTTCATCCACGGTTTTTGTTTTTGGCTCTTCCGTGATGTCAATAATTTTAAGGATATCCTGAGGATGCATGGGGATTCGTTTCATGAAATCCTTTCCATCGAAATATTCATCTACCAGGAAAAGGACGTAGGAATCATTTTCAACCCTCAATTCGTTCAGCACGTCATCCAGCTGGGCTAAACTGTTCCTTCCATAAAGAACGCGTCCAACTGCTTTTAGATTTCTAAACATATCAATTTTATTTTAGTGCATTTTTAAGTGCTGACCTCATTTTTGTGGTCAGCGTGTCTAACTCTACGACGCTCCAGTTCACCATGATCTGTGTCATCATCAGACGTTGCATGATGGCATCCGACTGAGGTACAGCTAATTTGCTGTAATCCGGAGCATTGTTTATTTTCATCACAGGAAGGTTGAAGATCGACTTCATCTCCTTCAGGTGTCCCCATTGGCGGTGATAATGGAAATTATTCCGGTACCAGTAGGATGCGCTCAATCCCTCTTTCTGAAACTCATCGAATGTTTTAATTGCTTTTTCGTTGTCAGGCAAAAAGAAGGAGAGGAAAGTTGCCGAATCCCCATCCTCGTCGGGAACCAGCCGGGTTTTAACTTCCGGAAACTCCAGAAGCACTTGTTTTAATATCTGTTGGTGTTTTTTCTGTTTTTCAATCATGTAAGGCAGTTTTCGCAACTGTGCAAGCACCACGGCAGCCCCCAGTTCCGATCCACGGTAGTTGTAACCCAGGATGGGATGCTGTTCTGCACCTCTGGC